>CAYHWM010000199.1:0-1506 GCA_964359925.1 uncultured Methanosarcinales archaeon | reverse complement strand
AACGAAACACAAATAGCAACACCCATCACGACAGCACTCAAGCCAGTAACGACGAGCACGACAAAACTACCCTACGTGTTCCCACCACTCGCCATCCTCATCATCACACTCACCACACTGTTGATAACTCCCACCATCACCATCTACGACAAAACATCACCAGCACGCGTACGAGAAGAACTGAGCCCTGCCCCACGATGGAAAAACACTCTATCACTCTATACTACTGGAATACTCGTCACACTCCTCCAAGCAGGAATCATCACGACACTCATCACACTCCTCGGAGTAACAGGAACAGAAACAATACCGGGAACCATTATCGCGTTCTTCCTCACCACGCTCGCGATGACGAGCATAGGACTATTCATAGGACTCATAGCGACGAGCGAAGAATACGCACTCCTCACCAGCACAGCACTCCTCACAATCATGCTCGTACTCTCAGACATCTTCATCCCCATCGCGACACTACCAACAGCAATACAAACACTCGCAACGTACAACCCGCTCGCGATGAGCATCACGCTCCTCAGAGAAGCACTCGTACACTCACAACAACTACCAACACTCCTCACCACAGGAATACCACTCCTCATCACAGCACTACTCTTCCTCGCAATAGCACTCTTCATGACAAGAAAAAGAACGACAAGTAACACGCCACGCATTACGCAACTGAAGAAGTAGAATCGAAACTACGCAGTCCCGCGAGACGATTCAACAAGAGAACGAGCACTCTGAACAGCCCTCCTCAACTCCGCAACCGTCGACAACACACCACTTAAGGTACCAACAATAAAATATTTCCTCGCCAAACCAGGAGCATCGGTCGAATCCATAACAGATACCTGAACTTCTTTCACGAGAGCAAGAACCCTCCCCCTCACAGAACCAGACACTGGCAACGCGGCACACTCACCACACGAACGCTCTGCAAGAGTAACACACTCGTCAAACAAACGAGAAACTTTCACCACCGCCCTCGGATCGAACACTTTAGGAGAAAACTGCAACGAGTCAGAACGAACACCACTCATCCCCAACCGTAACACTTCCTTGTCAACACTCTCCACCACAAGAGCAAGAAGAGAATCAAGATCTCCAAGAGAATGAGTAAGATGAACGAAGGGAAGAACGGAGGAAGTCATACAACCACAACGATAGAATCAGTATAAAAATGTTTGTTACGAACTGACAACAACAAAAAACACTCCCACACCAGAAATACCCACAAAAATGAATTATTACGCATTTCTTCACAGTTTCGTTCAGACCACAAAAACAGCGAGGAGAGAAACAGAAAATCTTAAATAGTACACATATGAACTACTATTAATACATATGAATTCATAGGTGTTCAGAATGGCTCAAAAAACGGGAAAAACTGGCGTCAAAGGGATATACCTCACACTACCAGAAGCACTCCACCAAAAATTATCAATCGAGCAACAAGAAAAAGATTATACGACAACACAACAACTCATCATCAACATCATCAGAGAA
>CAYHWM010000198.1:0-1523 GCA_964359925.1 uncultured Methanosarcinales archaeon | reverse complement strand
CGTGCTCCGGCTCTATCCACCGGAATATCCAGGTCAATGAGTTGTTTCTTTTTGATATTGAGGGAGAGTTCTAACCCGTAGTGTGTCGGTTTCGCATTGATGAATTCTTCTTGGAGAAGTTCAGTAATGACTGCACTAATCACTTTTGAATCTCGCGCATGACCTGGTAACCCTTTTTGCATGTTATGAATGTTTGTGTGTTTTCCCATCCAGCAACGCATATCGTAAAGTTTTTTGAGTATGTGAATTTTTATTTGTTCGTGAAATCTTTGGGGAGCCACGAAAACAAACAATTCATACCTACTATTTATAGTTTTCGTTTCGATAACTCGAAGTATTGAAAGAGAAAGACTTTTATAGTAGTACGTAGGTACGTAGTATCTATACATACCTATGCATAACTATACATCGTGAACGAAAAGACTAAGAAAAGTCGAAAAGGTCACGGGGTGATTTTTGTGGAAAACGAAAGTATTTTTGTGGACTATTTCGGCGATACTCCTTTGGTGCGCATTATGAACTTTCTCATTCTCGGAAAAGACTTCGACTATTCTATGACAGAGATAGCTGAAGGTGCTGGAGTTGGTTGGACGTCTTTCACAAGAGCGTGGAACACTCTGCTCGAAAAAAGTGCGGTTGTTCACACGAGAGATATAGGAAAAGCAAAATTGTTCAAGCTCAACACGAATGATCCTACGATGAAGAAGATTGTTCGACTGCATTGGGAAATATTGAAAGCGGAAACAAACAAACACCTCTCAAAAAGAGAGATCGAGATCGAAGCATAACAATACTAAAAAAGAATGAACTATGGTGAAACCGTGGCACTTCCTGAACCGTTCCAACATCGTGATGACCTGTCTTCATTGAAGAGTCATATTTTTCACGAGAGCAATGAGTCTGGCGTCAGGTTGTGGAACGAGCTTGAAACAGTGTTCGACCATCATGATCACGTCACCCAAGAATGGTCGTACCTCCACGACGAGTCGAGTGCTTCGAGCAAAATACTAAAGAACCGTCTTGAGGGAGTTCTTGAATCGTTGAGGGCTTCAAGGCGCGCAGTTATCACGCTACAAGAACGTTGTAAGCAGAAGCCAGGACTCGTCAATCAAGAAAGAAAAATCGCTTCGGCGGACGCGGTGCGACAGCAGGCGCTTATCACGTTGAAATTGTTGCAGAATCTTCCAGCGGTACACGAGAGTAAACCTATCGCGAGCCAAGCTTTAACGATGTATTTTACTGTTGCGAAGAGAGAATTATTAGAATTCTTAGAGTGAACACCAGTAGAGAGTCGTGACAACGGTGTACTCACTATTGACTATTGGCAAGAACTATTTATACCGCTCTTCCGCAGTATGTGCAGATGAGAGTTTGGCTTCCTTCGTCGAACGTTGTCGTAACGCCGTAGTTTATCCTTGATGAGCATCCTGGGCACGTTGGCTCAAGGAGCTCCCGCATGTTGAACAATCCCCCAATCATGTCTCTTTTACTGTTTTTATAGAATATAAGTCTTCTTATATAAA
>CAYHWM010000197.1:0-1554 GCA_964359925.1 uncultured Methanosarcinales archaeon | reverse complement strand
TCCACCTGCAAAAGACGACCATCAGGACTAAACATTGTAATAGCTCTATCATAACCCATCAGTTGATGTGGCATTGGTTGTTGCATAACAAAACACCTCCCGTACTACTCTCAAAAAATATCATCCTACAAACGCCCTCGCCTTCGCAAGAATTCCCGACGAGCCAAGACTACGCACCACAGCACACTCACCATCAATATCAGAAACGAGAACGAACGAAGCCTTCACCAAATCCTGAGCAGTATGAGCGACTCTGACGATACCACTCTGAGAATCCTCATTCCAAGAATCCTCGAGCAACGAAACGCCACCACTCGCCACGCCAACCTCTCCAGCAAACGACAACAACGACAACCACAACGCCTTCGAAACACTACCAAAAGGAACCTTCCTCTTCGAAATAACTTCAAAAGCGACGTATCGTTTCTTCTCCCGCAACGACGGAAGTACAGGTTTCATAATTCTCATATTCAACATCACCTATAACGGTGGAGAAACAGTCAACCATACGCACACAGCGTATCAGCATACTACTCGCGTTCTGTTCTCTCAACAACAAAGAAGAAGACACAAATAGTATATAAAGATGGCGGTTTTCGAGTGGGCAAGCAGTATAGAGGTATTGCCTGAATATGAAAATGTGGAAATATGAAAATGTAACTATATTGAAATGTGAAAAAATATCTCACATACACATTTCACATCCCACACATCTCGTATCGTACACTCATCGACAACCATTTATACACCACCGCCTTTCTCGCATTCAGGAGACGAACTATGGCGTGGAGAAAAGACCAACGAGTCGGAGAATCAGTAGAGTTCACCAGTCCACACCACAACGTAGCAGTCACACTTGAAACAATTCTGGAAATAGGACCTGGAGGAAGAATCATACTCTCCGTAACATACGACTCACAACCGCCAGAAAAGTACAGACTCCTCCACGGAGGAAACTCGAGCAACATACAACTACCAGGAGGAATAGAAGCATTCCTCATAGGAAAAGAAGTAGCACACAAAGGAGGAATATCCATAGGGTACAACCTGCCAAAAGAGTACACTATTACGAAAGGAAAAATAGTGGGAGGAAAAGACGTGGCACGAGAACAACACTATGAGGAAAGAAATGGAGAACACAACAAGCAAAGCTGAACGCGCGAGAACAATAACGATTGACGCGCTCACAACACACTGCCCATTCTATCGCAAAGGACAACCAGTCTACGCAGTCGAAAACAGGGGACTACTCTGCATCGCGTACCGCATCGCCGAAGGATTCCCGTCACTACTCCCACGATTCGACCTGAACATACTATCAGGAGAAGAAGGAAACGAGTGCATCATCGCAGATTTCAGAGTAGAACCACGAGGGCAAGGAAGAGGAACACAACTCTGGAAAGCGGTCAACACCATCTGCTCACACCTCGACGTGAAAACAGTAAAAGTGTACCCCTCAGGACCACGAACGTACGAATTCTACGAAAAGAAAGGATTCACCCGACGAGAAGACGGAGAATACTGGTACGAGATGAAGTAATAAAATGGTCCCAG
>CAYHWM010000196.1:0-1575 GCA_964359925.1 uncultured Methanosarcinales archaeon | reverse complement strand
CGGAGCGTTTTCCGGAACCGTTCCGGGTTTCGTGGCTGTGTACTTATAAAGAAAAATCGAGTCATTCTCACTTCTTCTGTAAGTAGTATATCCCTATTCCTGCTGTGAGTGTCGTCATGAGTGCTGCTATGAGTTTGATGGCGAGTCCTTCGCCGGTGAGGTGGAGTGCTGTGTTGATGTTTGCGACGATTGATTTTATGACTCATAGAAAAGAGCTCTGTTCTTTGTAAACTATCTTTTCTATGCTCGTTGGAATTTGCACTCATTGACATCAGATGTCAAATTCCGACGTTGTCGTTCCACGATAGTGCTATGACGAGTGCGAGTGCTGCTCCGACTGCGAGTCTTGCTTGGTGTTCGAACAGTGTTGGTACGTTGCGGGGGAGTGTCGTGACTGTTGTGTAGATGCGGTCGTGGAGTTTTCGTTGTTGTTGAGTGTTGTGTTTCATTTGTTTCTTTCTCGTATGTCAAGTTTTTTAAACTTGCGCTATTTTTTGTTCATAAGAAAGAGGTTTTTGAGTGTTATGGTTGGTGTTCGTGAGCGTTTGATGAGTGCTGCGGTGTACTCGTTGGAAGAGGGTGAAGTGTTTGACCTCGTGAAGTCTTCTCGTCAAGGTTTGACTTCTCGTGATGCTCATAATCGGTTGGACGTCTTTGGTAAGAATGTCTTGGAGGAGAAGCATCCTGTGTCTGCGTTGAAAGTGTTTCTTTCGCAGTTCTCTTCTCCTGTCGTGTGGGTGTTGTTCATCGCAGCGGTGATTTCTGCTCTTCTTGGAGAGCTCGTCGAGTTTATAGCGATTTTTGCCATTCTTATTATCAACGCGGTTCTTGGTTTTTTTCAGGAGTATCGTGCTGAGCGAGCTTTGGAAGCGTTGAGGTCTTGTACTCCTGTGAAGGCGAAAGTGTTGAGGGATGGTAAGGAAGTTATAGTGAACGCGTCCATCATCGTTCCTGGTGATGTGATTGTTCTCGAGGAGGGTGATAGGATTCCTGCTGATGCAAGGTTGTTTTCTGTATCTTCGTTGAGTGTTCAGGAGTCGTTGTTGACTGGTGAGAGTACTCCTGTGCATAAGCGTGTTGATAAGGTTCGTGAGTCTGCTGTTGTTGCTGATCGTTCGTGTATGGTGTTTACTGGTACTGCTGTTGTGAGAGGTAGGGGTTTGGCGGTCGTGACTGCTACTGGTCATGATGCGGAGATTGGTAAGATTTCTTTGATGATTCAGGGGGAGTCTGTTCCTGTGACTCCGTTGCAGAAGCGTCTTGCTGTTCTCGCGAAGCATATTACGTGGATCGTTCTCGGTATTGCTGTTGTCGTATTCTTGGTTGGTGCTCTCTCTGGTCGTGGCTTGTTTGACGTGTTTCTTGTCGCTGTAGCGTTGGCTGTCGCGGCTATTCCTGAGGGTTTGCCTGCGATGGTGACGATCGCATTATCGATAGGTGTGAGGAGGATGTTGAAGAGGAAAGCTCTCGTTAGGAGGTTGCCTGCTGTTGAAACGTTGGGTTCTTGTTCGGTGATTTGTACTGATAAGACGGGAACACTCACAAGGAATGAGATGACGGTGAGGAAGCTGTTCG
>CAYHWM010000195.1:0-1582 GCA_964359925.1 uncultured Methanosarcinales archaeon | reverse complement strand
CGAGAACGCAATACGAAAAGTTTTTACGAACAACGATTTCTGGGAAGTAGAATGCCCAACAATTATGCCCGCCATCGTCTGGAAAGCATCAGGACACTTAGAAGGATTCACCGACCCACTCATCACGTGCACGAAATGCAAAGCATCATTCAGAGGCGACAAGCTCATCAAAGAAATAGACGAGAAAGCCCACATAGACAAAGAACACTACGTAGAATTTCTAACGAAACACAAAGCGAAATGTACAACGTGCGGAACACTCCTACCCCTCGAACTCAAACAACACAACTTAATGATGAAAACGACCGTCGGACTCGACACGGAAGCGTACAACAGGCCAGAAACGGCGACGACAACATACTTACCATTCAACAGATACGTAAAACACTTTCGCGATAAATTGCCGTTCGCAGTGTTCCAAATAGGGAAAGCGTACAGGAACGAAATAAGTCCTCGACAATTCATTATCCGAATGAGAGAGTTCACGCAAGGAGAAGGACAATACTTTTTGTTACCATCACAAAAAGAAACGTTTGCACCGTACGAACGAGTCAAAATGAATCGATACTTCTTTTTGAGTGCAGAATTGCAGAAAAAAGAAAACGGTGCAGTCCAGCTTTCCCTCGACGACGCGCTGAAGAAGAAACTTGTAGGGTCGCAAGCGTACGCGTGGACGCTCGCCATAGCTCACGAACTCTTCACCCAGATGGGCATCCACCCCGACAAGATACGATTCCGTCAACACGCCGAAGACGAAAAAGCATTCTACGCACTCGACGCTTGGGACGTCGAAATCAAGACGAACACTCTCGGATGGGAAGAATTCTGCGGAGTGCACGACAGAGGAGCATACGACTTAACACAACACGAAAAATTCTCTGGCGAGTCCTTGAACGTCCATACGGAGACAGGAAAACAAAAACCGCACATCCTCGAAATAGCATTCGGAACCGACAGAGCGTTGTATGCCGTTGCTGATAGTGCGTACGTTGACGATACTGCACGAGGAAACAAAGTCTTACGATTCTCATCAGCCATCGCACCAATATCCATAGGTGTATTCTCACTCGTGAACAAACTCAACGAACAATCAAACGCAGTATACGAAGCATTGAAGAACACGTGGACAACAATTCACGACACATCAGGAAGCATAGGAAGAAGATACGCACGAGCAGATGAACAAGGAATACCTTACTGCATCACTGTTGATTATGATTCGCTCACTCACAAAGACGTCACGATTCGCGACAGGGAAACAACACAACAAGTACGCATACCAATCAACGAACTCGACACGACACTCCACAAGCTCATCAACAAAAATGAACCGTGGAACGACGTGACGAAAGGGAAGAAGATAGTAGAGAAGAAAAAAGAAGAGTGAATGTTGCTTTCTTGTTCATTCTTCGTCCGGCAGGAGTTTCGCGTCTATTTCTACGACGATGGGGTAATGATCAGAAGCGGTATTCGTGCGAACTTCTCTTATAACATCGTATGATGTTATGCGGGGAGTTATTCCTCCTCGTACCCAGCAATAATCAACCTTACACGAAAAACCGTCTTGATACTATGACGCGGG
>CAYHWM010000194.1:0-1594 GCA_964359925.1 uncultured Methanosarcinales archaeon | reverse complement strand
TCTCTTGTACGTTATGAACGTATCAGGATTCGCACACCATACTTTATCCTTATCATTTGCATGGTCAACAATAACAGTACCAGAACTATCTAACTTGAACACTGCATTATACCACGCTGAACGAATGTCATCAGAAAGATAACTATTCCTATACTTGTTCCCAGAACTATCCTTAATAACAGGTTGCACCAAACACTGATCATCATGAGGACAGAAGTCAGAATCACCAAAATCGGGAGTAGGCCTCTGCACTTTCTCAGTCCACACACCAGCATCACAAAGATACTTATCAGCAGAATCCCCCGAAGCAACACACTTCACACCATTCCAACAAGAATGAGCAATACAACAACTCTTCGCAGACTGATCAGCTTCCAATGTGAATAATTCTTTCCCTTCCGCGCTCGACTTCAACACTTTCGAAGTGCCAACAGCTTCAGGAAGAGTATCAACAAGTTCAACAACATCTTGACTTCCCAACTTTTTCACCTTCAATGATTGCAACGAAACAACCCTTGTCGGATTGGTAACAGAATACCCATTCTCCCTCTCCACGTCAGCCAACGATTTCTGCTTCCAAGCACCATCAGAATAAGGAGTTTTCTTAGGATTACAAATAGCGAACTGTTGCGTCGGAGGTTCAAGTTTCGACGTGTGCAACGACACGTTCACGACGGAACACACAGGATAATTATCAGTAGTCTTGATGAGAATATTTTGAGAATCAACACCTCCAGTCGATTCCTTCTTCAATAACAACGGAGAATTCGTTGGCAACGCGCAACCGATAAACACACCATCCTTGTTCAAGACAGCATCAGAAAATGAAGAGATAGACTTTCCAGCTTGCACGAACGAAGAATCCCAACAACCACCAGCATCCTCCGAAACAGCAAGACCGAACTGACCAACAAACCCTTCAGGGTCGGCGACAGGACCGCCACTATTATCAACAGGTTTCGTCTTCAAAGGATCATTGTACGATTCTGGCAACTGATTCCATTCTCCACAACATCGCGAACCAGTCCACTTGAACTCGCGCTTAACAAAATCAACAGAACTACCAACAGTAGCATCCCTCGACGTGATATACTCTTTCTCCTTAGTTATTTTAGAACAAAATAAACGATAGTTAGGATTATCCAACGACTCAACCCAACTCCCGGAAGGAACACAGTATAACTCCTTAGGGTCACGAGAAGAGTACACGTCAAAATAATAATTGAATGGAGGAATCTTAACATTAGTTCCAGCATCCTTTCCAAACGTCAACGTGCCACCAGGAATAGCAAACGTTGAAGGAGCAAAAGAATAACCCCTCTCAGTACCCTCAATCAGTTTATCGTTCAACAAACAATCAACATTTTTCTGACCGAGAAGAGGAGTAGGACTATTAACACAAGTAGGCCTGTCAGCACACTCTCTCCTTTGCTCGACAACACCGCCCCACTTCACGCTAACAACAAAAGGCTTCTCAACATCAACAACGTCAGTAGACGTGACTACTGAAGAAGACGGTTTGTTACCATCATTCAGCTCACACACGAGCTTAGAATCTTTTACGTACACTTTGAACAACGACGAATCCTTTTTG
>CAYHWM010000193.1:0-1607 GCA_964359925.1 uncultured Methanosarcinales archaeon | reverse complement strand
TTGAACAATGTCAATGCTGATAGTAACTTCAACAACAACGGTCGTGCTTGTGCAATAGTTCTTCGCCTCTCTAAATAAGAGGAAGACTCAAGGTTTCCACTTATGAAAACCTACAAAAAATTGTACGAGAAGCTTATCAGTATTCAGTCGTTGCAAAAAGCGTACTGGAACGCGAAAAGACACAAGAACAATTCAGTAATCGAAGAATTTCACAAGAATCACATCGTTGAAATACTACGATTGCACAAAGAACTCAAACAAAAAAAATACACGCCACAACCTCTAAAAACGTTCATTCTTCGAGACCCGAAAACGAGAACTATCTGCGTCAGTGATTTTCGTGACAGAATAGTTCATCACGCACTCGTTGGAGCATTACAACCAATTTTCGAGCCAAGATTTATTTTTGATAGTTACGCAAGCCGTAAGGGTAAAGGAACATTGAAAGCGGTGTACCGTCTCGACTCTTTCTTGAGAAAAGTAACGAGGAATGGAACTCTTCGACCCGACGAAAAAACGAACAATGAAGTTATAGGATTCGTTTTGAAAGCAGACATAAAACACTATTTTGATGCCGTCAATCACGAAGTGCTGATGAGTATTCTTTCAAAGAAAATAAAAGACGACAATATTCTATGGCTTACGAGAACGATTCTTAAAAATTACAACTCTGGAGAGGAGGGGAAGGGTATGCCGTTGGGTAATTGGACGAGCCAATTTTTTGCGAATGTCTACCTGAACGAACTCGACCAGTACATCAAGCACGTTCTCAAAGCAAAGTTTTACGTCAGGTACGTCGATGATTTCATCATCGTGCATCGCTCAAAGAGAGTGTTGGAAGAGTACAAAACGAGGATTGATGATTTCCTCAACTCCTTGAAGCTCGAACTTCACCCACAAAAGTGTTCCATTCTTCCGTTAAAAAATGGAGTTCCTTTCGTAGGATATACTGTTTTTTATCATTATAAAACGATTCGTAAAAGAAACGTGAGGAATATATTTTCGAAAACGAGTTCACTTTTGCAGAATCGCGAGGATAAATCAAGGTACGCATCTGTTCTTTCAATGCTTTCTGGTTGGAACGCGTACGCGTCTCACGGTAACACGTTTCAGTTGAGAAGAAAAATACTGGAGAAGGTGGAGAAATTTTCCCAGTAACGCTCATTTTTCTTCTCTTGACGTGTTCTTCTCCTCTTTTTTTGGTGCTGGAATTGTTGTGCGAGGGAAAAATTCGTTACCTTTATAAATCTCCTCTGTCATTCTCGGTCGTAAAGATGGTGAGTATTCGTCGGTGTGGAGTGTTGTTGGTTCTTTCTGTTCTTCTGTTCGCCGTGTTCTCCGTGAGTGTTTCTGCTTTGAAGATTCGTGCTTCGTTGGATAAGGATACTGTCGTGGTTCCGAGGGATGGTACTGCTGAGTTTACGTTGACGGTGTCTCATGATTCTCCTGTTGCTCAAGTGTTCGAGTTGTACTCTTCTGATATTTTGTGGGATTTGAGGACTGATCCTTCTGGTGATAGGTTGTTGACCGTTCCTGCTGGTAAGGATGTTTCTACGAAGGTGTTGTTGAAGTCTTCGTTCGTTACTTCTGGGTATTATGTTGTTCCT
>CAYHWM010000192.1:0-1613 GCA_964359925.1 uncultured Methanosarcinales archaeon | reverse complement strand
CATACCCTTAAACGCAGCAGTCTTCTTGTTAATCTCTGCAATGACCATTCCGATATTCACGCCGAGAGGACCTAATGCAGGACCTAAAGGAGGAGCTGCGGTTGCTTTCCCACCTTCCACGAGCGTTTCAATCGTTTGAGCCATAGTATTTTGAGAATCGTGAACTGTTTAAAAGAGTTACCATTTCTTCCTTACACTCTTTCAGTCTTCAACAGTCGTCGAAGCCTCATCCCTCCTAATAACTTTAACAGCGTCCATCTTGACAGTGATAGGGATAGGAACCGCCGCGTCGAGCAATTCGACAACGACTTCTTCCTTCGCCTTATCAACTCTCGTAATTTTCGCGTTTGATCTCTTGAAAGGTCCTGCAATAATCTCGACGATGTCGAACTTCTGAATGTTCATCTCCATCTTTGCCTGCTCGAGCATATGTTCTATTTCCTTATACTCTATCTCTTTCGGAAGCAAACCTCTCGCGTAAGGAACACCAGTAGCTGCAGCTTCAGCACTCTGGCGAACGTCCGCCTCGACGAAGATATACCCTCTCATACCGTGAGGTCTTACTATAGAGAACATCCCCAACTTTTTCTTTTTAGCGTGAGAACTAAGAAAATCAACAACTTGATCCTCCCTATTCGCAGCTGTCCTCAAAGCAAAAATATGAGAAACAGGCTGAACAACCTCAGTCATACCCTACAAGGGAACGGAAAGGGTTTTTAAATGTTGCTTTTTCTCGGAAGTAGCAATCCACACATCGTTACGTCGAGAAAACATTTATAAACCTCTCGACAATCAACAACCACAGAAAAAAGGGGTTGTTAGTGTGAAGAAAAAAAGGAGAACAAGTAGGAAGTTGCAAGTAGGAAGTTTTCCACGAGCGAAGAAGCTGAGAGGAATCAATCGTGAAAAGCGCAACGAAAACAACATCAACCACCTCCCGCTCACGATAGCAACGCTCGTAGTCATCTCATTCTTCCTCGTCATCGTCAACGACTTAACAGGACTCTCAGGGTACAGCGTTACCGCAGCACCGAATGCTCCAACGCTGAATAGTCCCGCAAACGGAACGGTAATCACGACGAGTTCTCAAGTGTTGAACGTTACTGTGAGTGATCCTGATGGTGATGCGATGAACGTTTCAATATATGGGGACAATACTACGAATGCGAGTTCATTTTTAGCATGGTATATAGGACACCCAAATGGAACAGTAATAACCTATAATTGGTCATCGCCAACTGTAAAATCAGCTTTTCCTTCTGACCCTAGTTTAATTGCATACTGGCCTCTTGATACAAATATTAATGATTCCTCAGGAATGAACAATCATGGTCAAACCGTGGTAGGGAGTCATGCATCTAATAATAAAACTAATGGGAAATTTGTGGGAAGTTATCATTTTGATGGACAAGCAGACCCTCTATTAGTAAATGTTAGCGCATCATTGAATATAACGAGTGGACAAATAACTATTTCTTCATGGGTTAAAGTAACTGCGGATGCAGATTATAAACTTATTATTTCAAAAAGAGTAACTAGCACCAATTACCCTTATGAATTTAGGCTTACTCCTAGTGAACAATTAGAATTTATCTATTATACTGCGGGTAATC
>CAYHWM010000191.1:0-1625 GCA_964359925.1 uncultured Methanosarcinales archaeon | reverse complement strand
CCGATACGTTGACTCTTCGTCTTCGAGAGCTCGCGTTTTTGAATAAGGGTATCGCGATCATTTTTTCCGACTAGCGTCAGAACTCGAAAGCTACGGAAACGTTCCAATACGCGGGGGGTATTCGCGAATTCGTTCAGCACTTGAATAAGAACAAACAAGTTCTTCATGAGCCGATAGCGTTGGAAAAAGAAAAGGAAGGTGTTGTCGTCGATATCTCGTTGCAGTACACGACTTCGTATGCTGAGCAAGTGTTTAGTTTCGCGAATAATATTAACACTCATGAGGGTGGTTCTCACCTTACTGGTTTTCGTACTGCGTTGACGAGGACGTTGAACTCGTACGCTATCAAGAAGAAATTGTTGAAGGAGGAAGATAAGTTTTCGAGCGATGACACGACGGAGGGATTGACTGCGATTGTTTCCGTGAAAGTTCCCGAACCGCAATTCGAAGGTCAGACGAAAACAAAACTTGGTAATAGCAACGTGAAAGGTATTGTTGAGAACTTGTTTGGCGAAGCATTATCATCGTTCCTCGAAGAGCACCCGTCTGTCGGGAAAGCGATTATTGCGAAGTGTCTTGACGCGATGAGTGCGAGAGAAGCAGCAAGGAAAGCGAAAGATCTCATACGAAGAAAGAGTTTGCTTGAGGGCTCTCGTCTTCCCGGTAAACTTTCTGATTGCTCTTCGAAGAATATGGAAGAGTGCGAAGTGTACCTTGTCGAAGGAGATTCCGCAGGGGGTTGCTTTTCTGGCGACACGAAGATTTCTCTTGCTGATGGGCGAGATATCACGTTTAAAGATCTTGTTCAAGAGCACGAGGAGGGAAAAGAGCATTTCTGTTATACTGTTCTTGATGATGGTACAATTGGCATTCAGAAGATTACGAATCCGCGAGTGACGAAAAGTAATGCTGAAGTTATAAAAGTAACACTGGATAACGATGAAGAAGTGGTGTGCACTCCCGATCATCTGTTTATGCTTCGTGACGGAGCGTACTCTCCTGCTGTTGAATTAAAAACAAGTGATTCTCTTATGCCTTTGAGAAGAAAAATTTCGGAGATTGGAGGAAGAATAACTATTGAAGGGTATGATATGGTGTTCCAACCAAAAGATAATAGATGGATTTTCACACATATGCTTGCTGATGACACAAATCTTCGAAATGGAGTTTATACAATTGCTGAAGGCATACACCGTCACCATAAAGACTTCAATAAATTAAACAATAATCCTACGAATATTGTGCGACTTACAAAAGAAGAACATCTTGCAGTTCACGCAGTAATGGCACGGGAAAACTTGCAACGACCAGAAGTTCTTGAAAAATTACGACTGTTGAAACAAAGTCCTGAATTCAGAGAACGAATGAGCAGAAAGATGCTCGAGTTGAGAGATGAATTAAGTAAGAGGGCAAAAGCTCAATGGGAAAACGAGGAATACAAACAGTTTATGGTAGGAAAGTTCTTAGACTTTTATGCTTCCAACGAGGAATATCGAGAAACGTCTAAAGAACGATTGCTAAAAGTTCAGCAAGAATATTGGTCTTCTGAAGAAAACAGGAAGTTGCAAGCGGTACGAGTTCAAAAGTTCTTCGAGTCTCATCCAGAAGCGAGAAAAAGATTGTCT
>CAYHWM010000190.1:0-1661 GCA_964359925.1 uncultured Methanosarcinales archaeon | reverse complement strand
TCGTAGAACAGAAACGAAGAAGTATAACAACATAAGTTTAACAACTATTCAGTGAATACAAAACGTAACCTTTATAAACTGTCCAAAACTACCATCGTCGGAGAGGTGAGGGGGACGAAAGAATGACTGAAGCGTATTCACCATCAGAAACTCAAGGAAGCGCGAACAACAAGTCACAACTGCCTGCAGTTATTCCGCCAATCATTCCTCAAGCGTCAGCAGGGCAACTCTTGAACAACCCTCCGAATACGATAGTGTCTGACAGGTACAGAATCGTAAGATTTCGTGATGCTGGAGCGTGGGGAGAGGTGTGGGAAGCGGAAGATACTCTTCTGAAAAGACTTGTCGCGTTAAAAAAGCTTTCACCATCAGAACTCGCTCTACAGCAAGCACGACTTCGAGGGAAAGATTTGGATACTGTTCTTCAAGAAGAAGCGATGTTGATTCCTCCGGGGAATTATCAGCATCTCGTTAGTAGAAGTTTCGAGTATGACCTTCAGGGAAAACCTTTTCTCACGATGAACTTATATGACTCGTTTTTTTCTCAAGTGATTGGTGACAATCTTCCGGTTGCTCAACGTCGAACACTCGGTCACGGCCTATCTCTTGATGATGTTTTCAATTATACGCACCAGATTCTTCAAGCTGTTCGAGAGTTTCACGACGCTACGGGAAAGGCGCACGCGGATATCAAGCCGGGGAATATTGCTGTTGACGTCGTTCCGAGCACGAAGGCAGTGCTTGTGTACTTGACAGATTTTGGCGCTGCAACGTCCTCATCACCATCGCAATTTTCTGGGCTCGCTCGCCACGGTATTGGTGAACCATTGACGAGGGCTCCTCAAAACTTTTTCGAAGGAACTCACCCAACTACAGAATCTGACTTGTTCAGTGTCGGGGCACTCCTGTATAGGATGGTGGTAGGGACGTATCCTTTCGAAGACGTCATAACGAAAGCTTCGAAAGAGGCAATGAGTGCACAAACAGTTCAAGATGCGAATGCTGTTCTTTCGAGAGCGATGGAACCGTTCGTGAGAAGGTATGTTCATTCTTCTGAGCATACTGACAAAGTAACGTGGGGGTACGCGTCAGATGGAGTACTGAATAATTCCTGGATACCTCTTGACTCGATACATGTTAGCGGATTCCCTCATTGTACTGGAGAGGAGGCGTTCCGCACCGCATCACTCGATCATCGTCTCGTTCTTCCCTTCAAAGAAAACATCGCTACTCGTGCGAAAAAAGAATTGTCCGAAGAGGGAGACATTCCTCAACACGTTCGAGAATTCACCGTCAAACTTCTCACAGGAGGATTCTCGAGTGCTGGTGATGCTGAGCTTCGTGTGGAAAAGTTTAAGGAGTGGGAGGTGGCGAGACGAGTTCGTGATGATCAGGAGCGACAGCATCGAGAAGAAGAACCAAGGTTCAGGGAACAAAAACTGCAACGAGAACTGGAACGAAGAAAAGATATTGGAAAACTTGGAAGATTCTGGGAAGACTATCATCGAGCGATCAAGATAACAGGAGCGGTCAGCAGTCTCATCGGGCTTGGATATCTTTTAGGAAGGTGTGCTGGACAATGAGTGAGCGTTTACCTATGTTGTATCGTTCTCCTCAAGATGAGGTTGAGTTGTTGAAAGCAAAAAAGCTTCCTGTGACTC
>CAYHWM010000189.1:0-1668 GCA_964359925.1 uncultured Methanosarcinales archaeon | reverse complement strand
AGGAGCCGTCGGAGGCACCCAATCTTTCCACACGTCAGAAGTTACATTCACACTAACACACCCCTTTTTACGCTACCACAATTTACACTACTGCAAATAACCAAACCACGAACACCCCTTTAACCTCTTTTTCCCGTCAGCAACGAATATATTTACGGTACTGTTATTTTTGTTCTGGGAGATATCGAGTGTTTAAATAGATGCTCAAACTGTGGAGTAGATGATGAAATGTATATTGTTGAAACGTATATTGTTGAGAAATAGAGTGTGGAGCATACGTGCCACCACGCAGGTTTATAAGATGAACGAACCTCTCCACCACTATGAAAGAGAAAATGTACAGTGGGAAACAGTACCAAGCAACCATACGATTTCAAGAAACGAACATAGGACTCGAATTACTCTTCGAAGGACGAGTAGCTGACTTTCCAGCACTCGTTTCAAACATTGCGAAAGCACTCCCTGACGAGACAACGTTCGATGAAGGACTCGAAAGAAAAATCGCGGTGATGCAAGTACGAGATCAAGAACTCGTCATCGACGCGAGAAAAGGGCTCTTCGTTAGAATTCAACACTCCTCATCAGAAGGAGACATCCTCGACGATAAGCAAACAATCATCAAACAAATGTACGAAACGTTCCAATACCTCAAACCAGCACTCCACAGCGCACTACCCACAATAGACCTCGGACCGTTCGATGAAAGTTTCAGGAACGACTTCCTGAAAGACTCAAAACTGCACCCCATACGAAAAATCCTCCGCGAAGAAAAAAGAACAACAATCGAAAGAGAAAGAACTCAACAAGAAGAACTACTGGAAGGAAAACAATACTTGATCATGGTTCAAGACTACGTAAAACAACAACTCGACATAGCAGCAGGAGCGGGACGCCCTGGAGATTTCAGACTCGGAGAAGAAATGACGAGAAGAATCATGTACCACTCCAACACCATAGGACTGGCTCTCAGCTCCACCGATATCAAAAACCCAACACACTACACTCCAGCAGAAGCTCGAGAATACCTCAAAGCAGTACGAGGAGCATTTGCGCTCATGAAAGAATACGCACCCGAAGGAGCATTCACCATCGAAGCACTACTATCACTCGAAGAACAAGTAAAAAAACTATCACAACAAGTATACCTCGACGTCATCGAAGGAACACTCGGAGAAACAGCACCAGAACAACGAGTAGCAGACCCTGTGAGGGAACGAGCAAGAAAAGAACCATTCACGAAAAGAAAAGAAGAACAATTGAAAAGAAACGCGATGTACGACGGACTCCTCGCACAACTCAGCGTTCTCACAAACGAAGCAGTAGCATCAGAAGACTATGAAAGAGCAGGAATGTTGAGGGACGAAATCGAACTACGCCAAAAAGAAAGAATCACCATCCAAGCAGTGAACGAGTTGAATGAGTACCTACGACGAGCAAGCGAAGGAAGAAAACAAGAATAGGGAGACCATACCATGAACACACCACCACATGCAACAATACTAAAACAATTGATACAGCAACGCTACGCGACGAAAACATTCGATGAAAAAACAATACCTCAACCACTCATCGACGAACTCTTCGAGATGATACGAAACGCGCCATCGTCATTCAACGTACAACCGTGGAGAGTGAAAGTCGTCACCGATGCAAAACTGAAAGAACAAC
>CAYHWM010000188.1:0-1669 GCA_964359925.1 uncultured Methanosarcinales archaeon | reverse complement strand
TTCGTCGAGGTGTTGAAGGTGTTGTATCACGCTATAAAAAACATATGCTTTTTAAACTCGTTCGTGCAGGATGGGGCGATGGCTTCGATTCATGACTGGTGGTATATTCTTAAGTTTTCTACGAAGGAGCGTGAGGAGATTGGTATGGCGTGGCTCGCTCTCACGGTCGCTTTTACTCTCGCTTTGAGGGAGAAGTTTGCCGCGTCTCACGTGTTTTTTTACTCTTTGATTACTCTTGGAGTCGTGTTTCTCATTCAGAGTGTTGTTCAGAAAATCGTTGCGAATAGGGAGCAGTCGTTCGCAGAGTTTAGGAGTAATCAGTCTCTTCTCGTAGCGTCTGTTGTTCTTTCATTCTTTGGTGTCGTGTTCGCAGCTCCTGGTGGTGTCGTCACGTATGGCGCTACGAGTGTTTCGAGGAATGGTAGGATTGCGATTGGTGGTCCTCTCGTAAATATTGTTCTCGCTCTCCTCCTTCGAGCGTTGATATTTGTTCCTGGGGCTCGGGAGTTTGCTCTTGTCACTTCGGCGTTGAATGCTTGGTTGGCGTTGTACTCGTTGCTTCCTCTTCCCGGTTTGCCTGGTGAGAAGGTGTATTCTTGGAATAAGTATTATTTCTTCGCAGCGTTTGTTGGAGCTGGCGCTCTCGTGTATGCTTTTGGAATGTGAGAATATAAGAATGTGCATACTTCATGTACGTGGAAAGCCTCATCGGTGACTGTTGCGTTATCTCCTCGTCGCAACTTTTTCGAGTGGTATCGACGAGAGGTAAGGACTCTCTCGGGTCGTGGGGTGTGACTGTGCACTGCGGTCGCAGGGGCAGTGATCACAGCCACAACAGACCTCATTGCACAGCACAGAACGTGACTGAAAAGAGTTGCTACCTCTGGAGAAACTGACAAAGTAACCCCGACGAGGAGTAAGAACCGCACAGTTCAAAAAATACTTGCTCCTCTAAGCTTTCCACATACTACTTCATATTCGACATTGTCACATTCTGTTGTTTACGCTGCTTCTGCGTATTCTTCTATTTCTTGGAGTGCTCCTGTTCTTGCTGAGAGTTCTTCTTCTTTTGCTTTGACGAGTTTTCCTGTTTTGTGGTCTTCTCTGAGTCCTGCTCCGAGGACTACTTTTGAGTATATGTTTCTTACTGTTTCTTTTTTCTTTTTTTCGAATACTGCTCTCATGTTTCCTCTCGCGAGTGCTTTGTAGTCGTTCGCGAAGTAGACTTCGAGTTCGAGTTGTGATGCTCCTATGACGTGTTTGAATGCTATTCTTCGTTGTTCTTCGTTGTCGAGTTCGAATCCCAAGATTTCTTCGAGTTTTGAGGAGATGTACTGTACGAGGTCGTCTACGACTGCGAGTCTTCCTTTTGGTGTTTCGAGGATGGTCGTGTCGAGTGTGCTTCCTTTGACGAAGTATTTTTTTTCGATGTGGAGGTATCCTGCTTCTAAGGTGTGGTCGAGTCCTGCTATGGATTGTTCTACTCCTCGTTGGTACGATGCTATTTCTTTTTCTGTGGAGAGTGGTTTCATGAGTGTCACCTTTTTACTTTCTTTTCTTGAGCGCGGCTTCTAAGTCTTGCAGAGTGAGTTTTCTTGGTGTTGTGGCTCCTTCATTTGTTGCGTCGTAGATGTTGACGAGTGTTGGTATGATGTTGATATTGTACCCT
>CAYHWM010000187.1:0-1693 GCA_964359925.1 uncultured Methanosarcinales archaeon | reverse complement strand
TGTAAAAACAGTTCCCAACAATGCAGGTTCCGGAAACGATTTCACTTTCGATTCGAGATCCTTCAGAGCATCTTCCGGCGTTGATCCGCGACCGTTCACTTCAGTAATTTTAGGTGTAGGTTCAGTCATAGTTCATCAAGAGTGAGGAGAAGGCAAGGATATATAAATGTTGACGTTCGCAAACGTTGAATACATACAGTACACACCTATACACACGTGATCAACTATGAAAACCCGTTGCTTCATCGCCATCGACCTACCAAAAGTAGTGAAAGAAGAAATAGTCGCGCTTCAAGAATCACTCAAAGAATTCCCAGGAGTATTCGTGTACGAAAAAGATCCACACTTGACGCTCGCATTCTGGGGTGAAGGAGAGCTTATCGACGCACAAACAAAACTACACCACCTCAAACAACGACCATTCAGTCTCGAACTCTCAACCATCGGAGCGTTCGGAACTCCCGCTCGAGTCTTCTGGGTAGGAATCAACGAAGGAAACAAGCTCGAACACCTCTCAAAACAGTTCGACTCACTCAACGAGTTCCACGCACACATCACGATAGCGAGAGCGAAAAAACGCATCGACCCACACCTCCTGAAAAAAATACTCTCCATCAAAGCAGTACCCGTCAAGTTCACCGTAGAAAACATATCGTTATACGAAAGCGTGAAAGCAAAAGAACGATACCTACACAAGAAAAGAGCGACGAAACAGCTTCTTTGAAGTTCAATAAGGTTTATATACCATTTCCCAACTCTTCACCGCTATGAAAGAGGGGATTATTCCTTGACTGAAGAAAAAGAACAACAACACGAGCACCATTCACACAGTCACCATTCAATAACTCAACACTCAACAGACGCGAGAGGACCAATACTCGGCATCAGCAAAGCACTCGTCGTTCTCAGCATCCTCGGAATCATCGTATCACTCTACTTAACGTGGCACCACTACGCGCTCATCGCAAACCCACACCTCCTCTCATTCTGCGACGTTTCAACAACGTTCAACTGCTCAGAAGTCAACAGTAGCAAGTACGCATCATTCCTCGGAACACCAGTCGCGCTCCTCGGACTCCTCTACTTCCTCACACTCCTCATATTTTCGATCAAATCACTCAAAACAGACTCGTGGTACAAACACGTAGCAGTCACGTACGGGTTCGGAATCTTCTTCTCACTCTACCTCATCTACGCAGAGTTTGCACTCAAAACAATATGCACCCTCTGTACAGTACTCCACATCATCATTATTACAGGACTCATCCTCAGCATCACTGCACTCAAGAAAACACACTCTTGGAAAAAAGGATTTCTTCGAGAGTACCTCTGGAGCGTCGCAGGATACTTATTCCTCTTCCTCCTCGTCATAGGATTCTCAAACCTTCCAGGACCAAACCCCTCAAACGTACCAGCAGAATTCGGAACGTGCCTCAAAGAAGCAGGACTCGTAGAGTACGCATCGTACACGTGCTCAGCGTGCATCGCACAGAAAAAACTGTTAGGAAACGCATACAAGAACATCGACGCAGTAGAATGCCACCCAGAAGGACCAGGAGCGAACATACCGCGATGCAAAAAAGTACCAATCGAAGCAACACCAACATGGACAATAGAGAAAAACGGAACCATTCTCGACAAAAAAGTGGGACTCCAAACACTCGAAGACTTAGCAACGTGGAGCAATTGCACG
>CAYHWM010000186.1:0-1704 GCA_964359925.1 uncultured Methanosarcinales archaeon | reverse complement strand
TCAAACAACTTCATCACGGGGAGGAAGCGGGGAAATGTTTAAAAAGGTAGTGGTGAAGTGAGATGTATGGTTGAGAATGATATCGAAGAGCATATGAAATGCATTTTGAAACTTGAAGATGGAAGAAAACTGCTCTTGAAAGCAATTTCTTTGTTTCAGAAAGGAAAAATTGAAGAGTGTGAACAAACTTCAGAAGATGCCGCGGTGCTCCTTTTTAGTGGAGGAGAATCGGGACTTTCAGCATTTTCAGATGGGCTCAAATATCGTTTTGTCGCGCATGATACAACAATTGATAAGACACTTCAAGAAGTCATAGAACTACTCGATAAGCGCATCAGTGACAGAAAGTACATTGTTGATTCAGTATTACGAAGAAAAATTACTGAGGATGCTGTCGCCCAGAAAAAAGAGGTAGAAAAAGAAATTGCTGACTTAAAAGCTCGCAAAAAGAAATGACTTCAAAAAATAAAAATTTAGGTGAAGAGGGAATTATGGTTCAAAACTTTCTTGAAGAAGCAAGAACACTACTGACCGCAGCAGTACGACTCGCCGCAGGCAATAATTTTAGTGGTTGCAAAGAACATCTAAGAAAAGCGACCAAAGATCTTACCACTGCAGGAGAATTAAGAATTGCAGAATACTGCGAACAAGTAGAAGGATACCTTGAAAAAGGAGACACCGTCGGAATCGCAGCATCGATCGACAGCACACTCCAAAGCCTCAACGATACGATACGTCTACGACAAGCAGAAAAAGCAAGAAACGCTCCACAAGTACGAAGCGTTACAGAATACAAATGCACGAATGCTCGATGCAAAAAACTAGTTCCAGACGACGCAAAATTCTGCACACAATGCGGAGTACAACAAATAAGAACCATATGCCCGAATCCTGACTGTCACGCGCTCGTACCAGCAGGATTACCTAATTGTCCAGAGTGCAGTATGAAAGTGTAACACTCAGTAAGATATCAAGAAGGAGTTGCCACGTATACAGTTGATACAACACTTTTCATCACCGGAATGACGAGCAAGAACTTTCCCGGAACCCTTCTCACGACGTCAACACGTTCTAATTCGTAAGCGTTTAACGATCGAGAATTTTTTCCCAGTAAGACTTCGTTCGGGTGGAGAGCATCATCAACTCCTGAAAGAACTCTTCCTAATTCCGAGAGTGTTACTCGTTCTACATCCTCGAGAGAGTATCCGTGTTTTTCTTCCAACAGCGCTTTGAACGAGTCAGAATGCTTGAACACTCCTCTCTTGAACAAGAATTGTACTGCAACATCATCCTTCTCATACGTGACAACCTTTCTATCACCTTTCGACACTCTCGAACCTTTGTACCTTCCAACGATGCTCAAATCATCACGAGACAACTCTTCGCGCAAGAAATCGCTTCCTGTTCTCGAACGCATATACAACAACGTTTGGTCAGCAATGTCTGAAAAACGAGAAAGAATATCAACAGCATCACTAACATTCCTCTCAACATCATCACCCCTCACAATACCATCAAGACAAGCATTCAACACAACACGCGAAGACAACACCATACAAGTACCCTCTATTCTCGAAGTTCAAACGAGAAGAATATAAACATTCCGCTACTTCTTTATTGAATAGTACAACCATACAGCAGGCAAGAGAATCACGCCACCAAGAGCAATAGTATATCTTGCTCCGATACCATCAACAAGCAAAG
>CAYHWM010000185.1:0-1732 GCA_964359925.1 uncultured Methanosarcinales archaeon | reverse complement strand
AAGATATCACATACGCGATGAACCTCCCCGACACGCACCCCATTATCAAAAAATTTGGAAAACCCGACGTTACACGAGTGAGAGACCTCCTCGAAGCCAAAGAAATAACCCTCGTCGACGCAATCAAAGTATTCGACGCGTACCCAGTCACACGAGTCCGAGAAGAGATCAACGGAGCACTCCTCGAACGACACCGAGAAGCGTGGAACTGGGCAGTCACAGGAGTACTCTCACTCTTTACGAAAGAACGAGACCGCCCAGTCAGCAATTTCGGAACTACAGAATGGCTCGATTATTCCGATTTTGAACGATTAGGAACATGGAGAGAAGACTCAACACCACCAGTACTCCCACTCTCGAGAACAAAAAGTGCATACATTTCCGCAACACTCACACCAGCAGAACTACGCTCCTTGAGAGACTTCCTCTACTTGCGGTACGCGTCACGTGACGAGAAAAGATTCCTTCAAGCAGTAGAGCTCGAACGATTCGAAACATTCATCGAAAACGCTCTCGTATGCATGCGCAAAGAAAAACTACTCGGAGAACTCTGCGGAACATACCATATCATTTCTGCCGACGAAGGAAACCCGAAAGACACATTCAAACCAATAAAGAAAAAACTCTTCCGAGGAAAAGGATACCACGCGATAGAATTCTTCGAACACCACAACGGAATCGCGTACGAAGAATTCCTCAAGAGAGTGCAAACAACAGCAGGAGCAACGTTCAAGAAAGAAATCAAAAGACTCAACCAACTTCACGCACGAGGACTGTATGAAGAAACCGTGAAACGAACACCGCTCTCAAGACTCGTCGAGTACGCAAAAAATCTCGTACCCTACAACGACATCGCTTCAGACATCGAATCAGCACGAAGATTAGAAAAAAACCCTCTCGTCACGTTCTCAAGCACGTGGTACCCGAAACCAGAAATCCCCTACGTTTCAGGCAGTGAAGCTCGAAAAATGAGAACACTCGCACAAACAGAGAAAACACTTGATAGCATCGCACAAGAATACGGAGAAGAAAAACTCAAAACTCTCCTCGCAAGAAGAAAAAAACTTGACGGTACACGATTCCTCGACCTGCCAGAAGGAGGAAATCTCGGAATGATTAAAGCACTGTACCACCAAAAAGAACCACGAGAAAGAGTAGGAGAACACGACGCAACATTCTTCAACCCTTCCACTATTGAAACATTCCTCGTAACAGTAGACACGAACTACCGACCAGCGAGCACGATAGAAACCACATGGTGGGAAAAAGCACGATACATACTTACCACGCAAGAAGACCAAACAAAAGGACAGCCTCAATCAGTTACTGCACAACTACACTATTTTGCGGAAAGTACCACTACAAGAGTATCAAACCATCTCGTCGAAGCGATAAACAAAACATACGAACAACTACAACAAGCAATAACATTTTCCTCTGAAGCACTCGCACAACCAGGAACGTTCACAACAACAGAACTCTGGACACCACACCACGTCATCATTCGAGGAACAACAATTAAAGACGCAGGAAGACTCAGAAACGCATTCCCAGAACTCACCTACAACAAAACAAGACACCAATGGGAAACAACACAACAACTCACAAAACCAGCAATAGCAGAACTCAGCACAAGACTATCAACGTACAACACAGAACACGAAGCGAACGCGAGAATACACTTATGCGTTTAAGTTAGACAAGACCATCGGAAAGAAGTTGACAAAAAACT
>CAYHWM010000184.1:0-1844 GCA_964359925.1 uncultured Methanosarcinales archaeon | reverse complement strand
TAAAATGGTCCCAGCCAGATTTGAACTGGCGACCTTCTCCGTGTAAAGGAGACGTCATAGCCACTAGACCATGGGACCGACGATAAGAAGCGTTCAACAACACTATATAAATAATACGCTCAAGAAAAAAGTATACACCCATTCACAACAACCCGAGAACGTCCACCATCTCGTCGAATTCAGCAACATCAGCACCTTCGAGAGGAAGTAAGTACACTTTTGTATCAATACCCCCGACGGCAAAAGAACGAACAATCACTCCAGAACCCTCTTCTTGAGCGAGGAGTTCGAGAGCTTTCGAAGCCATCACGACAGGAATATTCTCAGTGAGCACAATAGTACCAACAGTCGCTCCATGATACAACTTCAAATAAGAACGAGCAACCTCAACGACATCACGCCCACGATACGACAAATCCTCAACCATCATTTCCCACAACCATCAGAAAAGAACAGAACAACTCATATCAACATCGCTTCAACGCTACCATGCTGACCAGGCCTCGACGTAATCCTCGCCTTACCAAGAGAAGTATCAACAATAGCACCCTTCGTCAAAATGTTACGACGAACATAGTTCACGTTAGCAGGATTACCAGTCTCATTCTTAATAATGGCCTTCGCGTGCTTCTTCGTCTTAGGATTATACACATTAGCCTCGAACGCTCGAAGAGTAACAGTCTTAGAACCACCACCCTTCGTACGCAACACTCGAAGAGCACTCTTATCAGCTATAAGAGTATTCGCAGGCTTCCTGCCAAGCTCGTACAACCTCTTCTTCTTCGAAGGATGATACAAACCACCAGACGCTTTCCTCGACATCCTGCTCCTTTGTAAAATAGCCATAGTATGAGTACCTCACTACTTCCCTTGCCTTCGGCGCTTCTCCTTCTTCATACGCTTGCGCTGCCACTTCCAACGCATCTGCCTCTTCTTCTTCCAACGACGAGAACTACGCTTCATCTAAAGAACAGGTTTTAGAGACATCTTTTAAAGCTTTCGTTCACGCCTACGAAATATGACGAACATCGACTTACTAACAAGAGAAGACAACTTCTCCCACGACGCCCTAAACCTCGAAACGCTCACACGCAAAAACTTCCCACCCATATGCTTATCAGGATCATGAACGTAAAAAAAATTCTTAGAACAACCGACGATGACGACCATATGAGTCCAACCACACTTCCTCCCATAAAAAACGTCAGCATTCACCTCAGCAAGAACAGGAATACCACGAGAAAGATACTTCTTTATGAGTTGCAAAGAAGCATTTCTTCTATGAGTAAGAGAACCATCACGTATTCCTCGTCGGTACAATTCTTTATATTTCTCACGAGTCTTCAAAGGAACAGTAGTGCTCCACCCATTAATACTCCCACTCCAATACGATACTGAATCATACCCTGAAGATTTCAACACGGGAGCAAGAGTCACATCCCACGTACCAGTATGCTCAGGAAGAAGAATGCCACGCATCCACAACCAACGCTCGTCAACATCATCACCATAAAAACGAAGAACCATTCTAATACACGCAGGAAAACAAGAAGACTCAGTTACCTGCTTACGGTAAGGAACGGGAAGGATCATAGAACACAACCACTCTTTACCCCTCTTAAGATTTACGGTTACAGAAAAAGAAAAATGCTCCCGCCGTCGAGTCGCGCGTTCCGCGCTCGTGACCTCCAACAGTCTGCGACTCTTGGAGGGGATGCAGCACTAACATGCTTGTCCCGCGGTCGCAGCGTACATCAAAAAACTATCGCTCTGCACACTGTTCAATACTATACTGCTCCCGCCGGGATGGAGCAGTTTGAGAACTGCGTATCCCAGCGGTCGCA
>CAYHWM010000183.1:0-1920 GCA_964359925.1 uncultured Methanosarcinales archaeon | reverse complement strand
TACAGGACTGAGTGCTATACCACCAAGTGGAACTGCGAGTAGTTCAGAAAAATCGTTTGTCAACGTGAATGATGAGTACACTGCGAAAGT
This sequence comes from uncultured Methanosarcinales archaeon, assembly GCA_964359925.1. Taxonomy (GTDB): domain Archaea; phylum Nanobdellota; class Nanobdellia; order Woesearchaeales; family ARS49; genus JACQMS01. The sequence goes on along the minus strand of CAYHWM010000183.1, from coordinate 1,830 downwards.
AGTATTCCCTGATGGTGCATTCGGTGACGAAGAAAAAACAAGTATTCCACTAATACAAACTGCACTCGCAAATATTTGCGATACAACAACTGATTCTGCTAAGTGTAAAGATGTTGAATTCGCTAAAAAGGTCTATAACGGCGCTCGTCAGTATACTGCGAATACTGATACGACTTATATTGTTCGTCCTGATGAGGGTTTGTGGAACACGATGAGGTGCGGTTGTATTACTGGACTCGCATCTACTGTGAGTACGTGGACGAATACGTTGACAGCGGTGAGAAATTGTTTGAATAGTGTCGCGACTACTGGTCAAGCTGATCCTGGAGTGTGTAACGAAGTAATATCGCAAACAGTGTGCAACTTGTTCTGGGAGACTCTCAGGTGCGGTGCTCCAACGTTGACGAGTCCTGGGAGAGGAGGTACGAGCGAGGATCTTGGCGGTGGTCTTCTCGACGTTGGTGATAGTGTTTTCAAAACGGTGACTGATGCTTTCCGTTCTACTCAGAGAGATATTCTCGAAGAGCAGGGTCAGGATGCAGTGTTCAAGGGCATGTTTATTGATAAGAAGTTCCAGAATGCTGCTTGCTTGTACGCGTTTACTGGTGAGTGGGATTTCGATTTCGGAGCATTGGTTGATACATCACTGCAACGAAAACAAGTTGCGAGTGTTGGGTTCTTGCCACTCGTTCAGAGAGATTACTTATCGTTCGACGCTACTACAAAGCCGAGCGGTTTGACGTCGTGGGCGTATAGGACTGCTCCATTCTTGAGTGCTGGTGCTGACGTGTCAGTACAGTTAGAACTCGTTTGTTCTGATGGGTTACAGTGTGATCCTGGTCAAGGGTTCGCTGGAGGAAAGTGTGACTGTTATGGTCTTGGAGAGAAAAGGTTGAGTGTTCCACTATCGAGGTCGAGCTTGCGTAAGGGTGAAACTCTTGGTGTGAGTGCTGCCGACGAGATTGTTCAAACTGTTGAAGCTGGTACTCCTGGTAGTAATTTCAGGTATGATAAAGCAATTCTTTCTTGGCAGTGGACGAATGAGAAGGGCGAACGAAGAAGTGACAAGGCTGAGAGAGGGATTATTACTGGTTCTACTGGTGCTCCTGCGTATTGTAACTTTGACGCTTTTGCTGGAGTGTTCCGTTGCAGTCTCGGATGGGAGGATTATTCTGGAGCGAGGTTCGCTGGTGATATTACTCCGGTAACTCCTTCACAGACTGGAGTGTTCACTCTCAGGTCTTCGTTGAACTTCAAAGTTCCTATCACGATGATGAAAGCGAGCGTTCAGCAAGATGCTCGAAGGTTTACGAAGGACACGAAGTTCCTCATTTACGAGATTAGAGATGTTACGAATGGTAACAAGCTCATTAGGACGAATAAGAATAGTGCATTGTACAGTCCTATACAAGTAACTCACGATGGAACTCTCGATATTCCTATGGGCACTCAAGCGTTCGATCTTGAGGAGTCAATGTTCAACACGAACTCTGGTAAGACGAGCATACTGTTTAATTATCATAATCCTCTCAGATCAGCAAATGTGGACATTGATGCGAGCAGAAGTACTGCGACGAGCGATTTCATCATTCAACTCAAGAGGGAGAAAAACAACAGGTTCGATATTACGTTCCACGAACTTGCGGGAGGAATATCCAGAATGTATGATGATTCTGAGACTCCTACAGTGGAATTCTACGGTGTGAAGACCACTCCTTTAAGCACTGTAACATCTCAAATAAATAAAGGCGAAGTAAAAACGTATAAGAATATCGCTTTCACGTTTAAAGAGGCAGTATTCGATGATATTCAAGAAGGCAAGAGCACGTA
>CAYHWM010000182.1:0-1952 GCA_964359925.1 uncultured Methanosarcinales archaeon | reverse complement strand
GAACACCGTTCAAGCAATACCAGTAAAAGAAGTAACACTCACACTCACCAAAGATGTATCAAACGTGAAAATAGTACTCCAAGAACAACCACAACGACCACCAACAACTCCAAAAATTGAAACCGCAGAAATAGCATACTTCTCCGTCACCGCCATAGGAATAGACAACAAAGACATAGCAACATCAGAAATAGCATTCGACGTCAACACTCAAACACTCACCACGAAAAATATCGCTCCAGAAAAAGTAGCACTCCTACGATTCACGAACAAGTGGGACGAACTACCAACAACACACAAAGGAATAGTAGAAGGAAAACACTCCTACGTCGCAACAACACCAGGATTCAGCTACTTCGCAATAAGCACGAAACAAGAAATACAAACAATCAAAACGACAAATAAAAGTCAAGAACTACAACAAGAAACGAGCACTCCAAACACCAAAGAAGAAATAACAACGCCCGCGCCAGAAAAGCAAACCCCCAGTACTGAAATCACGATGAACACGACGACAGCACAACAAGAACAAGGGAACTCGACACTATACATCTTAGCAATCATCCTCATCATACTCCTCACAGTAACAGGAATAACAATCGCACTCATCATACACCACAACAAGACCATCCAAAAAGAACAAATAAGAACCATCATCCAACAAAACGCAACCGCAGGAAACAAGTACGAAGCTATAGAACAAGCACTCATACAAAAAGGATGGACAGCAACAACAGTACAAACAATCATTGAAGAAGAAAGAAAAATCCACGAGCAAAAAGAAACTACCGTGACGAAAAACTCATAAGAGTCAAGCATTCCTTTCTAACAAATACGGTAGCCGTTCAATCTACGAAAACAAATTCGCAAACCACAACCCTATTGATGCAATAAACGATACTACTTTGTTCTTGAACGTGAGTCCTTTGTAAGTTATTGTTCCTTGCTCAAGAGCATCTTGCGGAGATAGCTCCCCACTCATCACTTTTTGTATTGCACAAGAGTCTGCCGAAACTTCAAATGTCGCACCATCCACCACTCCTTCACCAGTATTTGTTATAGAACCATTATCTATGACTATGTAGTACTCTTTTTTGTCCACGAGCAAACGTACTCGCTGATTTTTTCCTATGATCGTTTTCGCGAATGATGCTTGACCACTCTCGTATGCTTGAGCAATTCCTCCATCAAGAAGTCCTATCATGTCAAGATCGCACAACAATCCACCCACCGTTTGATTCGTTACCACACCCGTTGAAGGTTCTGGAATAACAGTATCAGGTTTTGGTTTCTCCAAAGGAGTACAAAATGCTACAACGTCCTGATGAGATTTTATTTCTTTCCACAACGCAACAGTATCATTAACGAATAGTTGCATCTCATTCTTTGAGTACTTACTCCCCGTCATAGTTCCTTGACCACTAATAATACAACGTCCAGTCGTTCCAGCATAATACACGTACGCACCATCAGAAACTTTAGGATTGTCCTTATCTACCTTATACTTATACCCCTCACCAGACCCCCACCCCTTCGATCCTGGAGAAATAATAATGCCATCAAGAATTCTCTCTTTCTCGAACTGAAATGAAACATCATCAGGAGCATACAGTATATTAATCGTTGCACCTTCACGATCAGCACTCGTATTCAACGTCAAGTCGCAATACGTCATACCCGCATTGTGAACAAGAACTTTCGGAGGTCTTTCCATCGCCAATAACTTATTCGAAAGAGTTGCACAAGTAAGATTCTCAGACGAGTCTGCAGAAACTCCCGCAATAAAAACGCTACCAATGAACAAGAACAACAATACGGTAACCACTCTACTCATACGCATTTTCATACCATCACCTTTTTGTACTGATTTCTCGTTTCAAAGATGGAAAGTTTATAAATGTTTATTTTTCAAGAACGTGGTTAGCACCTCCAACGAGACGAAAACATTATAT
>CAYHWM010000181.1:0-1985 GCA_964359925.1 uncultured Methanosarcinales archaeon | reverse complement strand
ACATCTGTCAAACGCCATTTTCCGATGAGATAGTTAGCAAACTGTCAAAGTTGGGGTATATCCCCGCTCCCGGATGGAGGACTAACGTCCTTATCCTGAAGCGTCTCGTACTCACTTCGTTCGCACTCCCCGCTCCCGGATGCAGAATTTTGAGAAATTCTTATCCTGAAGCGAGTCGCCTGAGGGCAACGTATCCGTGATCAGGTATTTTTCGCTCACGCTCAAAATCCCCGCTCCCGGATTTGAACCGGGAACCTTTCGGGAACGGCTGACACGGAATCATCCAACAACACTGTTGCAGTCCTCGTGCATCTACAGCCGAACGCTCTACCGTTGAGCTAAGCGGGGTAATAAGAAAGGGCAAGAAGAGAAGTTTAAAAAACTATCAGTTTTCCTCTTTCAATTGAGGGTATCGTTTTTCAAGAGTTATCATCTCAGCCCTCAACTTCAACACTTCAACCTTTTGTCGCAACAAAACAACCTCGCGAGCAGTTCTATAATTCTTGAGCATTTCAGACCAGCCAACAGTGAAAAAAGATGCGGCGAGTAATAACAAACTTATCAAAAGTATCGGAGATGTTTCTACTCCCATACTCTGGGAGTACCAAAGCCCGCCAAACAGAAATGCTGAAATGAGAACTGACAGGAAATCAAGTTGTATGTATCGAGGTATGTCCATTAGTTTTTAGGATGGTTGGATGAGTATTTAAATATAGTTCATTGAGAAAGAGCAAAATAAGACGTGAGAAGAACGCTCGCAACTGATAGCCCTGAACCAACAAGCAACAACACAGTACGAAGACTGGTATCCTGAACTCCATAACTTAAAAATATCGATGCTACACCTACCGCAAGAAGAAAACTCATACCTGACAAGAACGACCAATCCCTCTTTTGTTTTCGTTTAGCCATAAACCATTCACCGCCTCACTTAAACATATGACCCTTATTAGAACTCAACCCGATCCTCATCACGTTACTACTCGTAGACCTTCTTCTCCCAGCAATCGTGTCAAACTTCGCAATAGCGACAGGCAAGTCCAAAGAACCAAGAATAGACAACTTACTCTTGATAGCGTACGTGATGACTCGCTCCTCTCTACCTTCAATCTCGTCAATCACCCACTTCAACAACGTACCACGATTCGCGTGATGCAAAATGCTGACAGGCCTCAAACTGCCAACTTCAAACTCTCGAACGATCTCGACAAGGTGAGGACAACTATCAATCACGTTCACGTTCTTCAACACCCTCGTAGAACGATTCTTCACTTCAAGCAACACCTTAAACTCAGACATACCACCCTCATGAGAACCAACAACGACAGCAGACTTGACGAGAATAATAGGACTCCTCAACAAGAAATACGCAACGAACCCTGCAATGATTGCGAGAAGCAAGAAGAATGGTAAACGATAATTCGTGACGAGAACGATCTCAGAAGTTTCACCAACTCCGAGAGAAACATCCCAAGAAAACACTCGAGAACCATTCACGAATCTCTTCTCAAAATCAGGAGTTCCAGAAGAAACCAACGACTTAAAAAAACCACCAGGAACAGTATATGTTCCAACAAGTTGAACATTACCAGAATTCACCACCTTAACACGAGTCACACTCTCCAAAAAAGCGCCCTCTTTCGTAGGCTCGAATACTATCTTACCATACGGTTGTACGCTCACCACAGCAGGAATAGCTTCGAACTGGTGAGGAGTCACAGGGTCGATGACGAACGCTGAAACTCTCACAACGTCATCCCTCGGAGTCGTGAAAGGATCAAGAGTAGACTTAAACTCCACAGCCTTACGCTCCAAAGGAGCGAGAGAAATTTGCAAATCTTGATTAAATAAAGAACTACGAATCTTCACTTCAACATCAGAAAGGTTCTTCCTATTCAAATTCTCAAGAATAACAGTCAACACCGCCTCCTTCCGCGGGTCAATAGATGCAGGGAAAGAAGTCTTAACAGACACCGAAGGAGAAT
>CAYHWM010000180.1:0-1989 GCA_964359925.1 uncultured Methanosarcinales archaeon | reverse complement strand
CACTCCACGTACGTTCGAACAATGCAAGAACAGGAGACTTCTTTCCATCAATCACGACCTACAACTACACTCTTCTTAGAACTTCACGCAACTAAACGTTTGTTATTCCACCAAAGAACACGTTGCTATTCAACATCACTGCAGCACCAGCAGGATCAAACTGCACACTCAATCTCAATGGAGCAGCGTACTCTATGACGAACTGTGCAGGACAGTACAATCTCACACCGGGAACGTACGACTACAACGTTACTATCTCGACGAACTCTGCAGTCCAAACAATACTCTCCCAAAGTATCACCGTCGCAGGAGTCCAAGCAGTAACGAACACGACAGCTCCACCATCGTACTCCTCACGAGCACCACTCAGCGGAGCAACACTCACAGGGAACACTGCAGAAGTAAGCATCAACGTTACGAGCCCAGCGACGAGTTGCACGCTCACCGTTAATAACGTGATATATGTGACTACGTTGACGAACAACCAGACACCACTCTGCACGTACAACCTACAAAACTTAACAGCAGGAGTGTACACATACTCCGCGATCGTCAACCTTTCAAACGGTTCAAACACGACACTCGAACAACGAACATTCACCATATTGCCACCCATTGTTCCAGCAGTAACGACGACGATACTACCACCAAACACCGCGCCAACACCACCAGCAACAACTCCAACTGCAACAGACAACACGACAACTGCACCAAAAACTACTGCGCCACCACAAGCACCGCAACCATCACCATACCTCCTCGAAACGTACAATACTGCAGTTGCGAAAGAAACACCATTACAAAAAACTGATGACGTACAAGGTTCAACACTCTGCACGACAACACTACCAATAACTGGTTACTTGCTCTTCGGAATACTCATCATACTAACAATAACACTCCTCATACTCTACAAATTATCTTCAACACCACTCTGGATCACCATCACACTCCTCTCCCTTTCCTCGCTCGTCATCATACAACTCGTTAGCACAACACTCTCTTGCACGACAACATTCACACTACCGAACACGCTCTCACTTATCGTCGCAATACTCGGAACGTTCACGGTCGTGATGATGAATGTGATAGGTGGAAAAGTAGCGAATACGTAAGGAAGTATGGTCTGACAAACTAAACTACACAAAAACTTTTCATTGATATCACTATTTCCTATTTGTTTATAAACAATAGGACATTAGGAAAGAAAGGTTTATAAACCTCTTCTTCTTTCCTTCACGTATGGACAAGGGAAAGCTACGTCAAGTCATCGTTGAACAACAGGCAGTCTTTCTCGCGATGGACGAACTTGTTGATCGTGCCGTTCCGCTTGACTACGTGCTGAAAGGAAAAGAAATAGTCGTTATCACAGGCATTCGAAGATGTGGGAAAAGCTCCCTTCTCAAACTTATCTCAAAAAAAATAGGAAGTGCAATTATCTACATCAACTTTGATGACATCCAACTCACAGATTTTACCGTAGAGAACTTTCACGATGTGCAAAGCATCGCCCACGAACTTCACGGAAACACACACATCACTTACTTTCTCGACGAGCCACAAAACGTGAAGTCTTGGGAACGATGGGTGAGTACGCTCTACGAACTCGGAAACAAAACATTCATCACAGGATCGAACGCGGAACTTCTGAGCTCGGAAATAGCAACTCACATCACGGGAAGAAACAAAATTCTCCACCTCCATCCTTTCTCATTCAAGGAATACCTCGCCCTCAAAAATGTTTCCCCGTCAACAACAACGACTGCGGAACGAAGCGTTCTCTTCCGACACTTCACCGACTATCTTTCCACAGGAGGATTCCCACTTATAATACGAAACGACGACAAAGAACTCTCCAAACAATACTTCCAAGACATCATAGAAAAAGATATCATCGCTCGCTATTCAATCAGGCAAGCAAAAGAACTCAAAGACGTCATCCTCTACCTTATTTCGAACGTTGTAACACCATACTCGTACAACACTATC
>CAYHWM010000179.1:0-2037 GCA_964359925.1 uncultured Methanosarcinales archaeon | reverse complement strand
CTCACGATAGTAGCAGGACTACTCATCATCATCACAGGAATAACGATATGGAAGAGAAGAGGCGACGCTCACAAATGACTCGCCTCGTTCTCTACAACATCGAATACTGCGAAGGAATACTCGGACACTGGTGGGAATACCTCGAGTTCTGGAGAGTATTTCACGCGAAAAAAGGAATCAACAAGCACATCCTCGACTCACTCAAAAAACTCAACCTCGACGTGCTCGCACTCGTAGAAGAAGACACAGGATCATTACGCTCAAACCACCAAGACCAAGCAAGAGACATAGAAAAAGGATTAGGAATGAACCACATCGTAGAAAAAATAAAGTACCCACTCCACGGATGGCTACGACTCTTCCACTACACGCCAATACTCAACAAGCAAGCAAACGCTATCATCACAAGAGTACCACTCCTCCACACGAAATACCACGAGTTCCACGAAGGAACAAAAAGAATGATTATCGACACGACGATAAAACTACCAAGAAGAAACGTCACACTACTCCTCGCACACTTAGCACTCGGAAAAAGAACAAGAAAAAAACAACTCGCAGAACTCGCAATCATCGTCAAAAAAAAACAAAACCCCGTCATCCTCATGGGAGACTTCAACACGTACAACGGAGAACAAGAAATAGCAACACTCCTCGAAACAACACAACTCGAAGACAACGCACGAATCAAAAAAACACACCCGTCATGGCACCCGAAACGAAGACTCGACTACATACTCACCACACCAGACATCATCATCCAAGAATACAAAGCACTCACGTACGCATACTCAGACCACGCACCACTCTACGTAAAGTTCAAAACGAAAAAACGAAGATGATGAATAGTTTACTTTTGTGTTGTTCCTGCTTCGTCAATACTGAACTTGTTAGTGTCACTATCTAACGTTACTTTTACTCCTAATGGTATGGTAAGTTGTGGGTCTGAGTGCCCAACATCAACACCATATAAAACTGGAAAGGTGTATTTTTCGGTGTGCTTAAGTATGAGTGATTTGAATTCTTTATGTTCTTCTTGCGTGTATCCGAAGGGCCTGCCAACTATTAATCCTTTAATAACGTCAAACACTCCCATAGTTCGTAAATGCATTATATCAGAATCCACATACACCAATGGTTCTCCCTTAGAAAAATCCTGACCTTCGGGGGTCTCAATGAACAAAATCGTTCCATCATACTCCGAATCATACTCTGTTCCGGCAATGCGCAGAATTGATGGCAGACAACCGCCAACAATTACTCCGGAAGCTTTACCCCCGCGCAACCATTCCCAACCAGTGTTTTGTTGTAAATTTCTTGCTCTTTCCAAATCTTTTTTTTGTGACCAATCCAGCAATTCATCAGTCCATTGATGAGAAACAGGAATGTCAAGAAGAGGTTGAGTACTCATAACTGCTTTCTTAAAATTCTCCCACGTAAACTTCAAAGGTTCAGGATTCTCTCCAAGTTGAGTCATTGCTGCAAGACCGTAGAACGTTATCAACCCCGTTTTCTTTTGGATAGCTCGATGTAACACAGTTATGTCGGAATACCCGCAGAAAATAGTCGGATTCTTTTTTATAACCTCAAAATCTAATAGTGGTAACAATTCATTGGATGACAAACCACCAATAGTACAAATGATTGCCTTCACCGAAGGGTCAACAAACGCATCCGTCAAATCCCTGGCACGATCCTCGGGAGTTCCTGCAGAACCATTGAGAAACCCGCGAGTAGTAGGATACTCTTTTACTATGAACCCTTCAGACTCCAAAAACTTTTTAGCTACGTCCAAACGATGAGGAAATAACGCCGCCAGACCTCCAGAAGGGGCAACAAGAGCAATCGTGTCCCCTTTTCGCAATACTGGCGGTTTTATCATATGGTGTTGTTATTTTCATCATCATTTAAACTTTTCGGCTATTTTTTCCAGTTCAGAACTTGTTTCTCTCTTTCCGTGAAGTGTTGTAAGAAAACCCTCATATACGATGAAAACTCCAGATAGCCAAGGACTTTAGTCCTTGGTTGAATGGAGAA
>CAYHWM010000178.1:0-2069 GCA_964359925.1 uncultured Methanosarcinales archaeon | reverse complement strand
GTTTCAACGGAAGCGGTTGAAGAATTGTACCGTTCAGGTTTTCTTCTGTGGAAGAAGTCGACGGGAGCAGTTCACGTTTCTCTCAATCCAGAAAAGCAGAAAGAAATATTCGAGTTTTTAGGGTTGGAAAAAGAGTGAGTGATAATCATAGTTTTGTACAATCTTCACAACCCACCAACAACAACCTACTTCCCACAACCCACTTCCTACCGTCTACTCTCCGAACGCTTGTACTTTCATCATGAATCCTATGATGTCTTTCGCTGTGAGGAGGATGTCTGGGTATTTTGAGATGGGTGTTACTGTGACGTCTCCTGTGAGGATTCCTTCGAGTACTCGAGTGATTATTTTGATGATCGTTCCAGGACTTGGTTTGTCGTCATAGTTGTCTCTCATCTCGTCGTCGACCCACCACGCCATTTCTGTTCTTTCCCCGTCCATTTTTTGGACGTTCGTACTGATGAGGTCGTAGAGGAAATCATAGTCTATCGTTACCGTGACGTCGGGGGTAATGGTGCTGTCGTTGAGGAATTGTCCGTGGACGAGGACGTCAGGATTGATTGTGAGTACCATTCCGTTTAATAGTTCTTCTCCGTCATTGATCGTTATTGCTATGTCTGCGCTTCCGTCGAATCGTTCTGCAACGCTTCGTATCGTGTCCATCACCATTTTTGTTCTTCTCATTTCTCGTATGTCTTGTGGTTCTGGTCCGAATCCTTTCGTTCTTTCTTCTTGAGGGGGTCCTTGTTTGAGCATGTACTTCATCGTTTCTCTTGTCGGGTACATCCATCGTTTCATGAATGGTGTGAGAACCATTTGCCCTTCGAGTTGTTTGTGTGGTGCTTGTTCTTCCCAGTACTCTATTTTTCCGTATTCGTCTTCGTATATTATTTTTATTGGTGTAACGTCTGGTTTTTCTCCGCTGCAAGCTTCTGCTCGTGCGAGCTGGTCAGCATTCTGGACGAGTACGTTGTAGAAGAGTTCTGATATTCCTCTTTCGTATGTTTCAAACTGTTCTGGGTGTTCTTTGAATTGTTGGAAGTATTCTTTGAGGAATTCGTTCGTGAATCCTTGTTCTATTTCTTTTCTTTGGAGTTGTGCGTTTTCGAGTTCTTGTAGGCACCAGTCATCTTTGTATTCTTTGGTTCCTTCTTTGATTCTTTGGAAGTCTTGCATTGCTGTTCCCCAGCCGTTCACGTTGATCCACCCGTTGATTTCTCCTGTTGGTTGTTGTTCGCAGCTTGCTTCGAGGTTGACTATTGCTTTGTCTTCTCTCCAACTTCCGTCTTGTACGCATTGGAATGTTGTTATTCGTTGTTTATCTTCTGAGCATCGTGAGGGTGCGCAATCGTTGTCAGTCGTGCAGGAAGTACATTGTGTTGTGCTTTCGCACCCGTTCAGCCATTCTCCGTCACAATCGTAGTGTCCTGTTGTGCACTCGCACCATGGTTGTCCTCCGGGTCTGCATTCTTGGTTTGTTCTGCACTGTTCTGGTAGGCATTCTGTTGGTGGTGTCCACTTGTTCTGTTGTTCTGGTTCTTTCCAGTTTGATTCTTTCCAGTCTTCTTTTTTGTTGTCTTGGAAGTTTTCTTTCTTGTTGTTGTCTTGGTCGTTTTCTTTTTTGTCTTCTTTTCTTGGTTGTTCTATTGGTTGATTGTTTTGTTGTGTTATATTGTCTTGTGATGGTTTTTGTTCTGGTAGCGGGTTCAATGAGTTGTTTGATGATGATTGTGGAGTTTCGAGTATCGGCATTGTTGGTTTCAGTGTTGCATCTCCTTGGAGGTTTTCTGTTGGGAATGGTAGTGTTCTTTCTGATGCTGGAGTTGTTGGTGTTGGTTCTGATGGTTGAGTTATTGTTTCAGGGGTTGTTGTTTCAAGTCCTTCGAGTGCTTGGGCTGCTTTTCCTGTTACCCATTGGAGTACGTCAAAGATTGCCGCTCCTGTCGTTGTTGGTGATGGTTTTGTTTCAGTGGGTGGTTCTGTTGTTGCTGGAGGAGTGGTTGTTGGTTGTTCGATTACTGGTGTTTCTGTTTTTTTCTCTGGTTGAGGTGATTGTTGTTCGTTGTTTG
>CAYHWM010000177.1:0-2088 GCA_964359925.1 uncultured Methanosarcinales archaeon | reverse complement strand
GACGATGAGAGAGTGCTCTGCTTGAGAGACGAGCCCTGTATCGACGAGCGGAGGGTGAGCGGTGACGATTCTTGCATTCACTAACTCTCTCAACGACCTGCTTGTTACACTCTCGCCAAACTGTTTAGAGAGCCATCTCGAAGCGAACGGCAACGATTCAAACTCTGACTGAATATGTTTGAGCACCTTCATCGCCTCTGACGATCGCACACTGCCCTTCCTCGCAAGAGAAAACACCGTCGCTGGAGGACGCTCACGAACGAGACCAGCACCAGCAGAAGCAAAAGGCTCGACAGCAAGAATCATGCCTTCTTTGAGAACTCCAGCACCTGCACGAACGTTAGGAACTTGTGGAGCTGTATGAATCTGAAACTTACCCAACCCGTGACCTGAAAGATTACGCACGGGAACAAAACCACGAGAACGAATAGTTTCGTCAACAACACCACCAATCTCCGACAACAATCTACCAGGAGTGAATAATGGAAGAACAGCATCCAACGCTGAACGAGATGCGAGAACCAACTCTTTATTTTTTCCTGAAAGATCTACCGTCCTCGCAGTATCACCAATACACCCATCAACACAAACACCAACATCAACACTCACGACCTCATCGCTGAACACGAACTCGTCGTTCGAAGACGCGCACGCGTGAGCGGCAACCTCGTTACAAGAAAACTGCGACGGGAACGCAGGACGCGCACCCAACTTGACAATCTTCTCGTCAACCTCATCAGAAACTTCCAACAACGACACTCCCGATTTCACTCGAGAACACGCAAAATCCAACACCTCACCAGCAATCCTACCAGCACGCCTCCACGAAGAAAGATCATCAACTGTTATTGTCATATACCCAAGAAAGAAACAGACACATTAAAAAAGTGTCGGATTACTATGACCACAATGAACATAGAACCCATCAATGCGATCATCGGAACAGGAGTCATCATACTTAACTTAATACCTTTCTACTACAAGAAACCAAACCTGCTCCTCATCACGAGTATTATCAGCTTCCTCACAATACTCCTCCTCACACTCGTCACGAAACAAATATAAATAACTCGCACTCCCAACACTCTATGGGTACAGGGGAACACTTGAGGATAACTGAAAGAACACCCTTTTTCACTCTCGAACAAGAAGTCAACCATTACTTCTTACGAGTGCAATCATCGTGCAAGAACGCACTTCTTTACTTCGACAACTGCGTACGCGTATCCAGCGACGAACGAGAACATTCCTTCCAAACAGTCTACACCACACCACTCGGACCGAACCCACGAGAAGCACTCACCCTCCAAGAAGAACTCACCCAACACACAAAAAACAGAGTCACCGCACTCAAAGAACACTATCACTGGAAAAATCCACTCGCGTTCGCTGAAGGAATACGCTCACTCGAACGAGCAAACACCACATACGCAGAACAGTACTGGACAACAAGAACAAGCGAACGAGCACTCGAACGACGAGAACGAATGAACGCACTCACCATCATCGGAGGAGCACTCGCGGGAGCAAGTGTAGGAGCACTCTTCCTCAAAGCACTCGAGTACAATATCAACACGACGTACGACGTGAATGTTCAGTTCAGTGTGGAAACGTTCGTCTCGATAGCAGTTTCCCCAGCACTCCTCGCAGGAATCGCAGTATGGGACTGGGTAACGTACAAAACCATATCGCAACAAGTAACAGTCAACCAACACCGACAAGAACTTATACGACAAACAGGAAGCGTACGAGAAGCATTCAAAAACTTGTTCGAGTAAGAAACGCACGAAACACCAACCGCGAAAGGAATATAAACCACTATCTCTTCCCACTCTCTTATGAACGTGGTAGGGGGAAATTCTGAACATCAAGGAACGCGAGTCGACGAGAAAAGAACACTCGAATACCACGCAGAAGAGTACGCCGCCCACGTGCGAGAACTATGCGAAACGACATACGACGAGTGGGAACGAACACCAAGAGGAATTCAAGACACCACGCGAAACGCACAAGATACACTCCACGTAACTCCACAATTTGAAGACTTCCGATTTGGAGAAACAACACTCTATAAACGACTCCAAATAT
>CAYHWM010000176.1:0-2090 GCA_964359925.1 uncultured Methanosarcinales archaeon | reverse complement strand
TTTTTACCGAGTGGTCCGTACGTGTAAAACCCTGCGAGTCCTTTGTAGAGTTCTGGTTCTGGCCCGTACACGAAACCTTTATGCTGGAGAAACGTTGAGAGTTCTTCGAGAGTCACCATACTCTGAACGATGAAGAACTCGTTTTAAAAAGGTTTGTTCTTTGAAGAAGCACTATCTCTCACATATCATATCTTGTTCCATCGTTCATCGGATTCATTCTCCCACTCTTTCTTGAGGATGTTTTCTGAAGCGAGCATCGTAAGAATAGTTTCTTTTCGAGGGTGTTCTTGAAGCGTGTCAAGAGCATCAATCCATCCTTTCATAGTATTCATAACAAAATCACACCACGCACAGCGCTTATTAAGTGTTTCGTCGTTCGTGAGGAAAAAAGAAAGTTGACGGGCGCGCTTCAAGATGGTATGAGATGATTCGCGAGCGTTGACCTCTTCGTCACCTCGTCCCCGCACCCTGAAAGCGTGCCTTTCATACCTTAACGCTGCTTCCTTCCGGACCTGACGTGTTTCGGCTGGTAAAACACCCAGCAGGACAGGGAGTCTACGATGAGCGAAAAGACGCCGAGCGCCTCACCATCATTCTCTCCCGAAGCTTCAACCCCGCCGTAAGTCCGTTTGCGGTTACAGAAAGGGACTACCTTTCCAGTTTAGCCCGTCAGAGAATAATCTGTTCGTTGCCGTTTTAAATGTTTGGGTAACGAACGAAGAAACTCGTCGCCATATTTATAAACTCGTCAATCAGGTAAAAATGTATGAAGAACAAACTTGCAGTTGTATCTTTTGTGCTGTCCTTGTTGTGGATTACGGACTTGCTTCTTTTCCTTGGAACACTATTTGGAAATTCGAGTGGCATATATACTTTAGGATTGCTCCTCGTGATTCCTGCAATAGTTATTTCTATAATAAGTCTTATCAGAATAAGTAAAAAGAAGTTGGATGGGAAAGTGTTGTCGTGGGTAGCACTTATCATTTGTATGTTGCCTTTCTTAGTAGCACTATTGATACTGCTCAGAAATATGCTTGATTGCGGTAGATGGATTTGTTTAACAATCTGAATACCATAACCTACTACTGACCAATCATCCACCTTCTACCATTCACTTTCCAATTTATCTCTGCACGCTCTTCACCGTCGAAGTTTATCGTGGTGTGTTGTTACTTTTTCAAGATGTCATCTGGCTGAGGTATACGAGTAGTATTTCTACTATTCCTAAACTTATCGCCCATTGGGTTTTATTTTTGTAAAGGAGTGATGCTATTGCTACCATATTCACAACCGCCAAAAAGAAGATCACCATACTTGTTGTTGTCGTCATGAGAACCACCTTGAGAGGAATGGCACGAGGAATCCTACGAACGCTACTATGGACGCTCCTGCCCACGATAAGAATTCGCTATGGGTTGATATTCCCATTCCCCATAAGAGAAATCCTAAACTTCCTACGACTACTATTGACGTTGCGAGAAAATCTCTTGGAGCTATCGTGCCTTTTCTACTCATAGAAGTATACAAGGAATTGAAGCTTATAAATCTTTGTCATCACTGCTTTTTTCCTTGTATGCTCACAATACTGTTGATAAGTCTACTTCCTATCCTCTACTCCCTACCTGCTACTCCCCACTTCCCACGTTCTATCCCTGCGCACTCTTCACCGTTACAGTCGTAGTAATAGACTCCTGATAATCGTAGTCTGTGGTGATGGTGACTGGTTGTACGTAGTCGTTCAGGTTTTCGAGTGTTTGTACGCAGTTGAGTTGTATGGGCGCGTCTCGATACGTGAGTGTTCCTTGGTAGAGAGTTCCTGTCGTGCTTGTGTCACTTAATCCTGTGCACGTTAATCCTTTGAGTCCTGTGTCTATCTTCAAGAATATTTTTCCGTCATCTATCTTGCTCGCCGTTCCTGTCGAGTTCGCAGAACACACACTTCCTATTTTGTGGAGTGTTCCTGTTCCTTTGTGTTCGAGAGTGAACGTGAACTGTATCATGTTTTGTGATCGTGGTGCCGTCTTGAACGTCGTCATGTTGAGTGGTCCTCCTGACGTGAATGCTTGTTTGTCTTCTCCGACAGTACAAAC
>CAYHWM010000175.1:0-2097 GCA_964359925.1 uncultured Methanosarcinales archaeon | reverse complement strand
GTATTCGTATTCTGCAACGGTTATTTCTGTAGGATGGAACGCACAAAGTTTCAAGTTTGAATCAATTACTTGATGTACTTTTTTGGGGAGACTATCTTCTTCAAAATACTGGAGTGTTTTACGATGACTGAGAGCTGAAAAACGTTCAGAAAGTATCCACGCAGCACAGTTTCTTGCATAGTCTATAATATAATCAGTTCTAAGAATGTAAGTATTCTCCGCACTCTTGGCAGAGTGTAACATTTCTTCTCTCACCATTCCTTCAAATCCTTCTGTTGAGAGTTCTTCGATGGATGGCATATCATGACGACTTGCTCGTCGAACACGATGATCTCCGATGAGTTCCCAAAATTGTTGATTAGTTGTCATTATTCATCACCCACTATATTGGAGATGTCTGCTAATTTGTTTTGAAGGTGCACGATACGTTCGAGAACGCTTTGCTGGTGCGGAGTTGTTTCACATTGAAGTTCGAGTTCATAGTTGCGTCTTCTACAATATTTAGTGTTCAAAAAGTAAAGAAGATCACAAACCAATTCATCGAATCCTCCAGTTATCAACGACCGATGGTTGCCATCTGGACTGGCGGACTCAATCTTTAAAGTGTACCCTTCAGAGTCATTCTTACAACCTGTTGTACCTGCAGAAATAAGAATACTGCTCATAGAATTACTCCCTGCCGAGCAGAACGTACTCCAACGATCGTCCTGCTACTTCGTTAAAAGATGGTTTATTATAATCCACTCCCCATGCACAATCGTGAATTTTCCCATATCTATGAGGTTTTGAAAAAGGAGGCAATAAAACAACCACTTCATTGACTCCGAGAGCGAAGGCGCACATGTTTCTATAGAGAAATGCACGAGTAGTGGACTCTTTAGAATCGCAAAGGTAAGAATCCAGCGAACTCGTTTCATAGTGAGAAATCATAGACAATTCAAGTATTTCATCAACGCCTTTTGAAAGACGTACATCAACTGCACTGGCACGTATATGGACTATGCTTCCCTTCGCATCGTATAAGACTGACAGGCTCACTCGTTCAGGTATTTTTATTGTCATACGTTTCTACCATCGTGCAGTGAAGAACCGCAACACTTAAATATTTGTTGTCAATTATTTACGACAATATGGACACGGGAACAGTTATGGGTGCTTTGGAACACTTCGGGCTTTCGGAGAAGGAAGCGCGAGTGTACTTGGCGTGTTTGGAATTAGGCGACTCGTTAGCGAGCGATATTGCAATTAAGAGTTCTCTTCCGAGAACGTTGGTGTATGATATTGGAGAACGGCTGATAACGTTCGGGCTTTTTTCGTACGTCATCAAGAACAATAGAAAGTATTTTCGAGCAGCAGAACCTCGAGAGTTTTCGAGAATACTTGAGGAGAAACAATCATCAATAAAAGATGTGTTGAGAAGTCTTCAAGAATTACAGAAGTCAAAGGGCGAAAAGAGACCAAAAGTAGAAGTATATGAGGGTAAAGAAGGAATGAAGACTGTGATGGATGACATTCTTCGTTCGGGAGTGAAAGAGTTCAGAGCGTATGGTAGTTCTCGTTCTTCGTTTGAAGTCATCCCAGCATTTATGGAAGAGTGGCACAAGAAGAGAATACAAAAGAAAGTAGTGATGAAAATACTGTACAACAATACAAAAGAAGCGAGAGAAAAAGTAGAACATCGACCAGACTCGCTCAAACTCACACGATACAGATTTATGCCTGTGACGGTGGAAAGCCCCACTGCAACGTTGATTTACGGAAACAAAGTTGTTTTGCAATCGTGGACGAAAGAGCCGTTCGCCGTGATGATCGAAAATAAAGAAATGGCCGAGAATCAACAGAGGTATTTTGAGGAATTGTGGAAGAACGCAAGGGAGTGAAAGTTAAGAAATGCATAGTATAAAAAAAAGTACATAGTATAATTCTAAAATTATAGTTGTGCTGATAGAATCAGGAAAAATGGAAGGGCGGAAAATAGGAATTACCTTTATTTCTTCATCATCCCATCCATCATCGTGACGACATCATTCACCGTGATCTTCGATAAGTGGTCGTGGTTTGTGCAGTCTGGTACTTCTCTTCGGTGTACGTTGATGC
>CAYHWM010000174.1:0-2108 GCA_964359925.1 uncultured Methanosarcinales archaeon | reverse complement strand
TGTTGAGCCTGTAAAGAATAGGGAGAATCTTATCGTGAAAGAAATTCCTTACATGATGAATAAGTCGACGCTTGTTGAGGAGCTTGCTTCGTTGATTCAAGAAAAGAAAGTGGTGGGAGTTACTGATTTGCGTGACGAGAGTGATCGTGATGGTGTTCGTATCGTTCTCGAGTTGAAGCAGGGTGCTGACAGCAATTTGGTGATGAATCAGTTGTTCAAGTATTCTCGACTTCAAGAATCGGTGGGAGTTATCATGCTTGCTATCGTTGATAATCAGCCGAGAGTGTTATCGTTGAAAGATCTTCTCACGTTATTTATTGATCATCGTAAAGATGTTATTCGTAAGCGTTCCTTGTATGATTTGAGGATTGCGAAGGAGCGATTGCACATTGTTGAAGGATTGCTCAACGCATTGTCTCAAATTGACGCAATTATTACTCTCGTGAAAGCTTCTCGTGACGCGAAAGTTGCTCTCGAAGGGTTGACGTCTTCGTTCTCTCTTTCGGAATTGCAAGCAAAAGCGATTCTCGATATGAAAATACAACGCTTGACGGGTTTAGAAAGAGAAAAATTAGAAGAAGAACGGAACGATCTCGTCGCTCTCATAACTTCGTTGGAAGAACTTCTTGCTTCTGAACAAAAAATTATTGGAGTCATTAAAGAAGAAATAAGAGCACTCAAACAAAAATATGGTGATGCGCGAAGAACGAGTATTCTCGATAGTGCTGGTGACATTGTTGATGATGGTGCTCTTGTGACTCCTGAAGATGTTGTCGTAACGCTCACGCACGCTGGTTACGTGAAACGGCTTACGGTGGACACGTATCGTCAACAGCGTCGAGGCGGTAAGGGAGTGATTGGTGCTGACGCGAGAGATGGTGACTATTTGGAGTCTGTATTTATCGCGAACACTCAGGATTTCATCTTGTGCTTTACGAATCATGGGAGAGTTCACTGGTTGAAAACGTTCCAGATTCCTGAGGCTGGAAGGTACGCGAAGGGTTCTGCTCTCGTCAATATTCTTCAGCTCGCGTCGGGTGAACGAGTGTCTTCCTGTCTTCCCGTATCATCGTTCAAGGATGGTATTTTCGTGTTTATGGCGACGAATCGTGGAGTCGTCAAGAAAGTGTCACTCTCTGAATTCGCGAATCCGAGAAAAGGAGGCATCGCCGCGATAACGCTCGTCGCTGGTGATGAGTTGTCTCACGTCGCGTTGACTGATGGTGAGAGAAATATGTTGATAGCGACGAAGAAGGGTATGGCTGTTAGATTTTCCGAACGTACCGTCAGGCCGATGGGTAGAACTGCGAGAGGTGTTGCAGGTATTCGACTCAGAAAAGATGATGAAGTGGTAGGATTCCTCGTCGAAGATCCAAAACGTGACGTTCTCACGATTACTGGTAACGGGTTTGGTAAAAGGACTGCTGTCGACGAGTATAGGCTTACGAATCGTGGCGGTGTTGGAGTGACGAACGTAAAATTGACTGAGAAGAATGGTTCTGTCGTTGCAGTGATGCCCGTGTTGCAAGATGATGAAGTTCTCGTATTGTCAAAGAATGGTGTTGTCGTGAGGGTTCCTGCGCAACAAATTTCGAGGATTGGAAGAAACACTCAGGGTGTTCGAGTGATGAGGTTGAGTGATGATGACGTCGTGTCGAGTGTTGCGTTGGTGAAAGAGAATGAGTCTGAGCTGGTGAAGGATGAGTGAGACTGTATGAGCGGTACGAAGAATAAACTTGTTCCGAGTGATGGCATCGATTTCTTTTTCGTAACTCTTCCTGGTGTTGAATCAGTATTGATTGGTGAACTTTCAGAAAACAAAATCGTAGGGTCTATTCTCGGAGTTGGAGTTGTCGGAGCTTCATGTACTGTCGAGAAGGCAATTCTTGCAGGCTATCGTTCTCAAACTGTTCAAGGAGTATTCGAACGCTTTGACGAGTCTGCAGTATCTGGCAAGTCGTTCGCTCTCGAGTCTGCGAACGCTTCTGGTCAAGTGGAGTTGCGCGAGGAGTGGACTGAAAAGTTGAAAAAGAGCGGTGGTTTGTTACAGTATCGTTCTCCGGAGTTTTCTCTTGCTCTCGTCACTGTTGGTGATGACAGTATTCTCT
>CAYHWM010000173.1:0-2189 GCA_964359925.1 uncultured Methanosarcinales archaeon | reverse complement strand
TTAAAAAGCATATGTTTTTTATAGCGTGATACAACACCTTCAACACCTCGACGAACAGGTCACAACTATGGTTTCAATCATCATCCCCGCATATAACGAAGAACGACGACTCCCCGCAACACTCGACGCTATCAAGAAACACTTCAAGAACACAAGAGAACACCTCGAAATCATCGTCGTAGACGACGGAAGCAAAGATGAAACAGTGCTCGTCGCGAACAAGAAAAAAGCAAGAGTTCTCAAGAACGGAGTCAACCGAGGGAAAGGGTACAGCGTACGATCAGGAATGCTCTCCACAAACGACGACACCATACTGTTTACTGACGCTGACAACTCAACACCCATCGAAGAATACGAAAAACTCAAACACTACTTGAAAACTCACGACGTTATCATCGCCTCCAGAGAAAAAAAAGGAGCACGAAGAATGCCACCACAACCACCACTCCGAAGATTCGTCGGAAGAGTATTCAGCTACATCACACAACTCCTCCTCCTCCCAGGAATCCAAGACTCGCAATGTGGATTCAAACTATTCACCAAAAAAACAGCTCGAGACATTTTCTCACGATGCACCCTGAACGGGTTCGGATTCGACGTCGAAGCACTCTATGTCGCACGAACGCTCGGATACCGAATCAAAGAAGTGCCCGTCACGTGGAAAGACTCAAAAGAAAGCAAAGTGTCGGCAATCAAAGATTCTTACAGAATGCTCATCGACGTTTTGAAAGTACGATGGAAAGGATGGACAGGAGGGTACAGATGACACTGAAACAATCAAGCAAAGAACAAAACGGAGAACTCTGGATTGTCATCCCAGCATACAACGCAGAAGACACACTACCCTCAGTCATACAAGGACTCAACAACCAAGGATTCCACAACATCATCGTCGTCGACGACGGAAGCAAAGACTCAACGTTCACTGTCGCAACCACGCTACCAGTTCACGCACTCAAACACTTCGCCAACAGAGGTCAAGGAGCAGCACTCCAAACAGGAATCACGTACGCACTCACGCAACACCCACAACCAACAGCGATCATCACATTCGACGCCGACGGGCAACACCGACCAGAAGACATCACAGCACTCGCCACACCAGTACTCGAAGGAAAAGCAGACATCGCACTCGGAAGCAGGTTCCTCTCCCACAGCAACGTACCACTCATTAGAAGAATAACACTCAAAACAGGAGCATTCCTGATATACTTATTCCACGGACTCTGGCTCACAGACTCCCACAACGGACTACGATGCCTCTCACTCCACGCATCACGAGAACTCGACATCACAAGCGACAGGATGGAACACGCATCAGAAATCATCGAGATCATGAAAACAAAAAAGTGGACATACACAGAAATACCCATCATCGTGCACTACAGCACGAACACACTCCAAAGAGGACACGGAGGACTCCGCGAAGCATTCAGAGTACTCGCGAGAATGATATGGAGGAAATTCATAAAATGAGGAATAAACATTCACAAGCACCAGTATTAAATACTACACCACGAGGAACACCACTATGATAGAAGCATTCCAACTCGTCGTCATCATCTTCTCACTCTTCGCGTGGAGCAGAGCACTACTGCGATTCCGAAGACGACAACTCAACCTAAGAGAGTTCACATTCTGGACACTCGCATGGGGAGCACTCGCACTCATCGCAGTCCTACCAAAAACGACAAAATTCCTCAGCCAACCACTCGGCATCGGAAGACCAATCGACGCGATCATCTACGCAAGCATCATCCTGCTCTTTTATTTAGTGTTCAGAGCATACGTCAAACTCGAAAACGTCGAACGAAGCATCACACTCCTCGTACGAGACGAAGCGATAAGAAACGCGAAACGACCAAAGAAGGGAAAAAGTGTGTAATTCTCACTACGGAGATTTCCCCGACAGCAAGCGCCACCAAAAGAAACCCTCCTTCCCATCCGGTGAGCCAATCGGACGATCGTGCTCAGTCGTTTCAAGATTTTTGGAAGACCTCTCTACGAGAGCATCAACGTTCTCCGCTCCTTTTTTCTTACACTCTCTCATCCTCCGACCCAACGATTCATCAATAGCGTGAAGAAGTCTCTTGTCAACACTCATAGCAGCCATCGTGAAAAACTCGGCAAGCATACCACCATATGCTGAACTCAATTGATCCATAGAAAACTGGTCGAGCGACGGACGT
>CAYHWM010000172.1:0-2237 GCA_964359925.1 uncultured Methanosarcinales archaeon | reverse complement strand
AAAAATTCGTTATCTTTAAATACTCCCCTAAAACCCATTGAGGTATGGAAGCACGACCTTTAGATATGTTGAACCACGCTCGTGGTAAGAACGTCATCGTTGAGTTGAAGAATGGTAAACAGTTTTCTGGATTGTTGAAAGCTTTTGACATTCACATCAACACTGTTCTCGAAAATGCTGAAGAGCGAGAGAATGGAGAGATTAAGAGAAAGATTGGCAACGTCTTCCTTCGAGGAGATACTATTATTCTGATTAGCGCAGCGTAAGTCTGCGAACAACAAACAGCGTGATGAACAATGAAGGGAACACCAAGTAGGGGAAAAAGAAACAAAGGTCACAGTCATATACCTTGCAGAAGGTGTGGTAACAAGAGTTATCACAAGAGTCATCATGTGTGTGCGTCTTGCGGTTTCGGTAAATCTTCAAGGTTGAGAAGTTACGCTTGGGGTCAAGCGAGAAAGAAGTAGAGAGTAGCGTTTAGATGGTGGATGGTAGATGGTGGAAGGTTTTTTCTTGTCGTAGTTTTTCGTAACTTTCATAAACTGAGACTATTTCTTCATCGTTGGTATGGGGAATTATCTTCTTGATAAACTCGCAGAAGTAAAAGATGTGAAGAAGAGGCGTGAGAGTGCTGAGCAGTGGTTTTGTAACTTGTGGGGTTCCGGTCATGTTCCTGTAGGGTGGTGGCATCCTGGTTCTGATTGGCCTTCGATGGAGGACGTCGAGAAGCATCTTGCGGGGGAGCGAGAGTTTTATGTTGCTTTCAAAAAAGTTTTTGGTGGGAAATTTCCCGAGAGAGTTCAAACACTTTACGAGCGTTTCGAGAAGGGTGCGGAAGCGATGATTCGTATCACGGGAATTCCTTTTGATGATCGTTTTTATTTGCTTCCTCACGAGTTTCCTCCAGAGTGTTTGGATTTTAACCGTGCTGTTCATCGGAATGTGGAGCGTGCGACGTCGAACGTTCGTTTCGAGGATCTCACGTTTACAACGACCGTTCTCGGGAAGGGTAGTTTTGGCATTGTGTACGAAGCTCACGATACTGATGGGAACAAGTTCGCGTTGAAGCATTATCGTCATCCTCATTCGCTGTCGAGGTATGATCGCGCAGGTCCTAAACGTGACGGCCAGTTAGGGATGCAGGAGGCGTTGAAAGAAAATGTAGCAAATAATTTTGAGGAACTACAAAGAAAACCTTTTGCTTCTCCTCGGTTCGTTCCTGATTGGAGGAGTGGTAATTGGTACGTGATGAATTTTGCTCGTGGAGTGTGCGTTGATGCCGAGTTGAAGAGTAACAATACTTTTCCGAAAGACCAACGAGGACAACTCGAACTACGTTTCGCCGAGTTTCTGAAATCTGTTCACGATCGTGGATACTTTGTTGGCGATATAAGTTGGCATAACTCGATGTGGGATTGGAATAAAAAGTCTGTTGGTGTCCTCACAATTATTGATTATGACTCGTTTGGAAAACAGGAAGGGTATGCGAATTTCAGAGGCGGCGGTATTGGTCACCCTTCATACTTGAGTAGAGAACGATTACTACCTGATCATTTGACGACGGTTCAGGGAGAGGTCGAGAGTCTTGCGTTGATGATTGAGCATCTTGAACTCGGAACTCCTTGGATTCCGAAAGTGAGTGATTGGAAAGAGAGAGAACCGTACCGAGAGCAAGCGGAACAAAACAAGAGAAAGTATCCGACCGACAGAAAACAAAAACTTCCAAAACATCTTCGTCAAGTCATCGTTCCACTTCTCACCTACCCTCGTGATGATTCTATAACGATTGACGATGTGATTGACGCCGTGAAGAAAGAGTATAAGGTGTGATGGTTTTTTACTCGTTGATTTGACTTTGTGTCCGCGCTTTTTTGAAAAAGAGTCTCAAGTCAACACAGGCATTGTTGTTCGAGGAGTACGGTCGTACACTTTTCCTCGGAAGTATTCTTGGAGTGCTTCTCGTGCTTGTGCGAGTGCTTCTTCCACGTTCCGTGATAGTTCTAAGTTTCTTTTATGTCCGAGGTTGGCGTTTTCTAAAATAGTTTCTCTTGCTGACAGAATGTTTGTTTCTGCGAGAACTGCAAGATCGTCTTGGTTTCCATATACTCGTCGTCGTGTTGCTATTCCTTCGAGTTTTGCGTAAATGTCAAGAACTTCTTGGCGGAGTGCGTTCGCTTCTTCTTGTCGCAGAATCGCGTTCTTTCCGTTACCTTGTAAGGACGTTTCGAGTGTTTTCA
>CAYHWM010000171.1:0-2249 GCA_964359925.1 uncultured Methanosarcinales archaeon | reverse complement strand
TTTCATGAAGTCGTTCGAGAACTCCGGAAGCAATATATTCAGGTCTCTTCTCGAATGCAAGGAGTGCGTACGCGAAATTATCAGCTACGGAACGGTCAGTCACTATGTTAAACCCTCGCTCTCGATACAACAATTCTTCAGCAGTCTGTTGTGTAAGAACTGCTACTTGAGCGTCGAGCGTCGTCTTCTCATTCAACGACACTCCAGTATCACTAAATCGTTGAGACAATTCCCGAATAGGTCTGACAGGAACGACTCCGTGCTTGACGAGAATAGTTTCAGTATTGCTCACGAGCGTACTCTTCCCCGTACCGTGAGTACCGACGAATTGAACCTTGTACAATCTCGCACACTTCTGAACCTCTGGCAAACCCTCAAGACACCCAACGATATCACCAATATGTGCACTCATACTCTCGCCTCCAAACCTTGATGAGTGCTTTCGTGTTCTTTCCACGCAAGTCCTTTCTCTATTCCTTCACGAACGGTTCGAAGAACTCGAAGGTAGTGTTCTGGATTGTGTGGAACGTTAAGCTCGTCGGAAGTGTGTCGTTGTAGTTTCAAGATAGGCCCTTTGTATCCCCACTCACTCACTCTTTCAGGAACTGCTTTGATGTGAGGGTCTACTGCTCGTAAATATTCGAGCGATACTCCTCCGGACTCGTCGTGTCGCTCCACTTCTCTATCTCGTAATCGAACTCCTGCATACGCAACTTCTGGTGAGGCGTCAATGAGTATGAGCGCTGTTGGTTGTTCTCCAAATGTTGACCCGAACGTTTCCGTGAAGTCCTTTCGTATAATTGGCAAGTCATCATCGCGGATGTTCTTTCTTCCTTGAGCATCTGCAGTGTTAAAGAATGGAGTGTACCCAAACATGTCATTTGCAGGAGTCCCATCAGTAAGACACAATCCTTCTTCAACACAGTTCTCAAAAATATCGTGTATTCTCTTCCTCGTATCAAGATAGCGTATCTGTATCGCAGGAGCTGAAACCTGCCTTGATGATTCCTTGTACAATCCTTCTAATAATGCTGGAATGCCGTCGCGAGCTCGCTTCAAAAATCTCAAGTACTTCTCAGAACCATCTCTCAGGTGAGGAAAAATGTCGACAGTATCAGGAAGCTCAGGAGCGCAAAAACCATTCGTCGACTGACGCAACATATACATCATCGTCGTCTTACCACTTCCTATAGGTCCGAAAAGGTGAACAATAACTTTTCTCCCTTGAACAGCAGTCCTCAACAAACCTTCTTCGTTCCTGACTTCTCTCGCGAGTTCTTCATTAATAGTAAGATAGGTATGTGCTGCTTTGACGTAATGAAACGCTCCCTCTCTCGTGCAGGAATCAGGAGCTCGAAACACTCTCATGAGGAAGTGGTGGTCGAGAACGGAAGGTTCTGGCGGTGCACTGGTCATACTGGAATCACCTCTGGGGAAGCTCTTGTAGCTTCTTCTCGTCTTCTCGCTATTTCTTCTCGTTGTTCTTTCACGAGACTCGTGATTCTTTCGTAGAGGTCATTTGCTATCCTCACCCTGAGCGTTGCATCTTGCTCAACTCCTTTCGTCGTATCAAAACGAGGTATTTGCGGTCGAGGAATTTCGTGCCTTTGACAATACCTAATCATTCGTACCGTCGCAGGCCCAAGTATTTCATCTTCAAGAGCTGAAAGATACTCTGGCGTGAGGTACGCTTTTTCTGAAGGTTGCCTATTGCCATCCTCTTGTGCTCTTCTTCCACAGACAGGAGCATCCGTATGAAGTGTTTCCAGTACTTGAGGAAACGCAGAATACTTTAATAGTTCCCCAACGATAGCCATATAGTTGTGATAATCTTCATCAGTGACCTTTCCAAGTTTATGAAGTGCTGGGAGATAATAGGTAAATCCTGCAAACGTTGGACGTTCCCCAATAGCAATACCACAAAAGTTCTTGAGTTTCTCTTCTTGTTGTTGCATTCTCCATTGGAATGTTGCAAATTCAAAAATGATGTCACTTTTCTTACTTGAATCATTGGCGTCTCCAAAACTTTCATACCATCTCTCGATTTCTGGAGCTCTTGATTTCACGGGTTCTTCAAGAAAAATAAGCTCCTCACCAGGATGTAACATAAGCTTCAACTTTTCTATCTGGTCAGACTTCCGCAAATACTCAAACACAGTACTTTTACTCGAAGCATTATTCCCGTCGATAACCGTATAAATCCCAATATGTCCTTGAGAGAGTGCGTGCTCAGGAGTCCAAATAGGAGC
>CAYHWM010000170.1:0-2255 GCA_964359925.1 uncultured Methanosarcinales archaeon | reverse complement strand
CACAACCATCCAAACCCTCGAAAACAATATACGGAGCCAAACCCTCAACCATACTACACACTCCACTACTCTATATCAAGAAAGAACATTCCTTTTTATAAATTACCGTACGAGAACAGTCACATTGAAACATACATACCATCATACCGAAACGTACATAAACAAGTACCAGTCTACCAACACCATGACCATCGCGCTTATTGTAGCAATCGCTGACAACGTCGTCGAAGGACGAGGACACCCCATAGGGTATCAAGGAACAATACCTTGGTGCATCCCAGAAGATATGAAACGATTTAAAGCACTCACGACAGGACACCCGATCATTATGGGAAGAAAAACGTACGACTCCATAGACAGAAGAACACTACCGAAACGAGTAAGCATCATCTTGAGCAAAACAGAAACATTCAACGGACCATACCTCAAAACTGCACGATCACTTGATGAAGCACTCGATATTGCAGCCACACCATCATTCGCCATCCTCGGAATCGACCCCGAAGCAATCTACATCACCGGAGGAGAACAAATCTACCGAGAAGCACTCCCCCTTGCTCACAGACTCGACATCACTCACGTGCATAAACGTATAGAAATAGCAGACACCTACTTCCCACAACTCAACAACGAAGAATGGAAAGAAACAGCAAGAGAAAACCACGAAACACACTCGTTCGCAACGTACGAAAGAAGATGAGCCCACTCCTACAACCAACTACCCACTTCCTACAACCCACAACCTACGACCCCACATCGAAACCATTTTAAAACAGAGATGTGAGAACGACGCTGTGAGAGTATCGTAAACTTGCCTCCTGAAGTGAAAGAACAACTCGAAGAACAGAAGAAACAGTGTCCGTTCTGCAAGATTTTAAGCGGGGAGATCGCTTCTGAGAAAGTGTTCGAGAACGAGTCGTGCATCGTCATCCTCGACATTCGACCAGCGACGAAAGGACACCTACTCGTCGTACCAAAAGAACACGTTCCAATACTTCCTTACCTCGATCAGAAAACGACTGACAGCATGTTCAGCATCCTTCCAGGAACGATGAAAGCGTTAAAAGACTCACTCATCGTTTTTGGCTCGACAGTATTCGTAGCAAACGGGGGGGTTGCAGGACAACAATCACCACACTTCCTCTACCACGTACTCCCGAGAGAGAAAGGAGACGGGCTCGAAAACCTTGACGTTGACGAAGGAACTGAAGGGAAAAAAGGACTCGTTGATGCTGCGAAACGCTCTGAAGTCGTGAAAGCACTCTCGACAGCACTCCCCGCACTGATGAGAAAAGTATTCTCACAACTACCCGCACCGTGGCACAAAGGAAGCGGAACAACTCCAGAATTTTTGGCAACTGTTCGAGAAAAAGAAACAGTCGTGTACGAAGATGAAAAACTACTCGCGACAGCTCCCACCACCCCGCTCTCCCTCGGACACGTCACGCTCCACTCGAAAGAATCACGAAACATCGACGAACTCTCAGCAGAAAGCACGACTCACTTGTTCCGCACAGCATCCATTATATCTACTGCAGTGTTCGAAATTGCCCAAGCCCAAGGAACGAATATTATTCTTCATTCAGGAAACACTGGCGACGGTAAAGAAACATTGCGCGTCGACGTCATATCAAGAACGCAAGACGATGGTTTGAACTTGTTATGGAAACCAGTATCGGAAGGAGCAGACGCTGACGTCGCTTCACGCATCAAAGACAAAATGTTTTTCGTAGGAAAAGAGCCATCGGAACGACCAAAACAAGAACTGCAAAAATCAGCACCACCGACCACTTCCCACTTGCCACCAGCTACTCCCCACCATCAACAACCTCCAATAAAAGAATCAGCACCTTCGGTACAACCAACTCGTTCAACAAGCGTTGAACACTCTACGCAATCCGCGTTTGAAGAAATAAACTCCGCAATCCGACGGGTGAAAACAGGATGAAACAAAACAATAAGAAAAAGAACACTGAATCAATACTCTCTGGAAGCAGAAGACTATTCCTGTTCTTCCTCATTCTCATCATACTCACAGTAGCAGTTGCAGTGTTCACCTCTCAACAACAAGAAACAACACTCCCACCATCACAAACGTACTCTTGGAAGTTTCAAGGTAGAGACTGGACAATAAACATTCCCGTTCAATCGTCGCTCAACGCAGAGTATTCGAACCGTTCCCGAGAACGACCGTTTGACTCGTTCGTGTACGACTCGTTCGACGGAGGATACATCAAAACTGTTGCTCGAGCATT
>CAYHWM010000169.1:0-2283 GCA_964359925.1 uncultured Methanosarcinales archaeon | reverse complement strand
CAGGACACGAAAACCTTCAAGTTTAACTACTTTTCGCCACTTTCGGATCTACTGACACCAGGAAAAGACATATAATCAGGAGAAACTACAGAAATACCAAGAACACCATCAATACCTTCGCCTTGCAATGCATAAGGAAAGCGTTGAGCAGTAACAGACCATTTACGAGCCACAGTAGCATCATTTTCCATAGTAGTTCACCACTTCACGAATAAACAACACACTATATAAAGGTTTCTATTTTCACTACTCTATAGTAAGTCTTTCCTGTTAGTCCTGTCCCCTCACCGCATTACCAAACACCCCCACTACCAACAACACTCTTATGATGCTCCTTCTTCACTCGGACTCCTGAATAGGAATAGTTACAAGTTCCACTATTTTTTAGTACGAACACAAACATTTATATATGAAAGGATACTTTATTATCCGTTATGCTATCTCAACAACTCCTTGAACGAATAGTAAGAAAAGAAGAAATGGTAGTTCCCGTTCTGTTCAAACCAGTGCAATTTAAAGTCCTCAAAAAGATCATGAAAAAAGAAACGCTCAACGAGAATGAGAAACGATACCTACGCGGAGGAATACAAAAAAAGATGAACGCAGTACAAGAATGTATGAGAGAAGACTCTGATCATAACGGGAAGTTACGAACTATTCTTCAATCACTCGGTCAATATTACATTACAGGACTTGAAGCACTTCGACACAATGGATATGGATGGTACTACAAGTCAAAAATTATAGAAGTCATAAATACAAGCATTACTGGAAGTATGAGAATTCGAGGTCTCGTAATAAAATTTATAAGAGTAAAATCTTTTAAAAAAATGAAAATGAAGACTGATAAAAAGAGCGGGCTCGTGTACGCAATAAATGAACAAATACTAAAAGATGTTACATACACAAAAAATGAGTATACAAGAAACGTATGGAATCAAATGTTCAATCGATACGGAAGCATCTTTCACCCTTTGAAAGTACAAGAAAAAAGAGAATCAGAAAATGCAATACCATACCCTCTCTATGGAGTATAAAACATGACACGCATACTTACCATTCTTGAAAAATTTCTGAAAGAAGTAGAAAAAGACAATCCGCACAATCTTGTCCTCAAAGGAGGAACTGCACTCTCTTTATACTACCTTAACCATCATCGAGAATCCGAAGATTTAGATTTTGATGTTGAACAACAACGTATCAAACAATACAAACAAATAGAACAATACCTCAAAAACGTTTTTCAAAAACTGAAAGAGCAACATGTTCTTACGACGTACACGATAACGAAATCAGGATTTGCCTCTACAAATAGGCATCACATAAAAATCGAACTTAAAACGTATAAAACATATAGCACAAAAATAGATATAGACTTTGTCGAATTACCAAAACTACTTGAGCGAAGAGGAAAACTGCTTCTCTACTCACAGGAAAGACTATTCATAGGAAAACTTATCGCGTTCACGAACAGAAAAGAATTCAAAGATATTTACGATATATCACAACTTATCAAAAATGTAAACATTGAACAGTGGAAAGGAAACAAGAACGTACAACAACTCCTCCAAAAAACCATTGAAACAATGAAAGAAGAAGATATCAACACGATGTTCAAAACAGCATTCAGGAATATAAATATGAAATTCAAAAACCTCAAAGAATCACAATTACAAACATTCATGCAACAAACAGAACGTGATATGTATAGAGTTATAAGTATGATAAAGAAAGAATGAAAGAGCACAACATCGAATGATTGTGTTGTAGAAACAAGCAGACCACCCACAACCTACCACCTACACCCCACTACCAACCACGCTCTTATGATGCTCCTTCTTCACTCGAAGAACGGTATCGACGAACCCCTCTAAGACTTCTTCGTGAGAAACGATGCCGACTTGAGCGAGTTTTAATGAGGAGAGCACGTCACGGAATCTTTCTAATTGTTCCCGAGAAAAACCCTCCGAAGGTTCGTCGAGCAACAAAAGTCCTTTCGTTTTCAAAGAACTCACGACATCATTCACGACCTGATTCAACGACAAACGATACGCGAGAGCACACGCGGTACGCTCACCACCAGACAAGAACTCGAACGAAGACTCAAAACCATTCTGGACGATGACAGGAGTGAACGAGTCATCCAACCTCGCACTCAACGAGCCATCACCGACGAGCAACAAAAACCACTCCTCGAACAACGAGTTCAACGACGAGTACACACGAGAAAGAACATGACGCTCAACCAACTCCACAGTGTTCACGAAATGATTCGACAACCAC
>CAYHWM010000168.1:0-2297 GCA_964359925.1 uncultured Methanosarcinales archaeon | reverse complement strand
TCCAAATCTCTTTTGGAACGATACTTTGATGGGTTCTCAACTCTTCTAAATCAGATTGAGCATATCAAAACACTCGACTCGATCGAGAGAAAATTCGGTGAGACGAGCGTAGAATGGTTGTTCAAATGTATCGAGAAACACGAAGAGTCCTTCGATGAGGCAGATAATGTGGTTGAGTATTCAAAAAGATATTTATCAAATGATATCTACAAACAGTTAAGGGAGCGAATCCTTGCGATTGATGGTGCGATTTCTGAGAAAAAGTTCAAGCAGTATATAGGATTTAACAAAAATAACAAGTTCTTCCACTTCGCAATTATTACTTTTACGAAATCTGCTGTTGAGATACAAATTCCTGTCGCAGGGGAACTTGATGATCCTCGTGGAATCGCAAAGGATTTTAGTAGGACAAAAAATAATGAACGAAGATGGTTTAGTTTCCAAGTTGCCTCTCCAGATCAGCTTGACTATGCTCTTCAACTCATACTTCAAGCGTATCAGTACAATGAGAAACACATTTCTCGAAAAGATGCGACGTTAAACTCTTTAAACTCTTCAGACACCGCTAAATATTCATTTTGGCAAGGAGTACTTCAAAAAGCAAAAACGCACAATGCAGACTTTCAAAATATCTCGCCAAGGTATTCAACTTGGTTAGGGAAAGGATCGGGAAGAACAGGAATAAGATTTAGTTTTGGTATTCGTAGTAATGATGCTTCTGTTGAAGTATACTTGGATTCTGGTGATAAAGAAGAAAACAAGCGTAGATATGACTTTTTCAAAAGTCATCAATCAGAAATAGAAACTCTTTTTGGCGAGAAATTAAACTGGCAACGTCTCGATGATAAACGTGCTGCAAGGATTCGGCATTCTATTACTGGTAGCGGTCTCAAAACTCCGGAGTCTTGGGACTTCCTGCAGGAACGACTGGTGCTCGCTATGATTTCTTTAGAACGCGCATTTGAAAAGTTTGTGAATGAAACTGAGTAATCTCTCTACTCTCATATATCTTCAAACTCGTCATCATCGTTACCGCTCTGTAAGATAAGAATGTCTTCCGTGGTGAGCTTACCGCCGCTTCTGAGTTTTTCTTCGACTACTTGTTTCTTCTTCTCTATTTGTTCTTCGTCGTTCTTCTGCTTTCTTTCTTCTTGTTCTTGACGTCTACGTTCTCTGTCCTCTTTCTTCTTAGCGTAGTGTTCGAGAGCGGTTCCGAGTTGTTCTTGTAACACTCCTAATTCTTGAGAGTGTTTTCCGAGCTCTTCTTGTAACTCGTTTTCTTTCGATCGTAACTCGTCAACTTTCTTAGCGATGTCGAGTAATTGTAAGTGTTTTTCTTGAGACGTTTTCGCTTTCTGTTGCAATATTCTGTGAACCGCGTCAGCTTCTCGTTTTGCATTCTTCAAGTCTTGTTTCAACTTTTCATGCTGACCCCAATACTCCCCTTCTTGCCTCGCCTCTTTAAACTCTGCTCTGAGACCGTTAATGATCTTCATCAACTTCTTCTCAGCTTCGTAAGGCAACCCCTCAGTTTCGAGCTTGTACTCTAACTGTTCCAACTGCTTCTTCAACGCGAGAGGATTCTTATACTCGGAACTTGCATTCTTACCCTTTGGAGGCGGTGGAACAATCTTCTTATGCTCACTAATAGCTCCGAGAGCGTTCTTCACAGCAGTATTCAAAGAACTCCTCTGCTCTTTCAACTGTTGAACTTCCTTCGTAAGAGCATCACGCTCGACACGCAACTGCTTCAAAGAAGTAATCAAAGAAACAATAGTCTTACCAACTTCTCGACGCTGCTCAACAGTAACGTGACGCTCATCCCTCTGCTCGTTCAGTTCTTGACGTAACTCGTGAACGTTCTGAGGATTCGTAGTCGTACTTGTAGGACTCTCCGCGGTAGCGTTTGCACTCGCAGGAGCGCCCTCCACGACGTTTGATTCCCCAACTTTTTTCTCTCCTTCAGTCATAAACCTTTACTAACCGAAGAGCGCGCCTAATCCAGCAGCAGCTTCTTCAGGGTTTGCCTCTTCCTTCTTTTCTTCCTTCTTCGCCACAGGAGCAGATCCCCCACTTGCAGGAGCAGCAACAGCTACAGGAGCAGCAGTCGCATTCTTGATAATTTCTGCAATATTCTTACCTTCCAGCGCAGACAAGAGAGCTTTTGCTTGAGCATCATCAGCCTTACCGCCAGCAGCAGTAACTACCTTAGAGAGCGTTGACTCGTTGAGTGTTCCACCCGCGTTGTGAACCAATAATGCTGCGTATACGTATTCCATGTTCTTTTCCTCCTAACT
>CAYHWM010000167.1:0-2325 GCA_964359925.1 uncultured Methanosarcinales archaeon | reverse complement strand
GTGGAAGCTGACGTCGAACTCCTCACGTTGTTCATCGATGGGTACAAAAACCTTGGACTTACATCGAACGATTTCAAAGTGCGTATCAACGACAGAAAACTCTTACAAGAAATAGTACTGGAAGTGGGTGGCGTGTCGAGCAAAGAACAATGTGAAACGGTGTTCCGAAGCATTGACAAGAGCGCAAAAATAAGTGCGGAAGCGTTCACCGAAGAACTCCAAAAAGCAGGATTAGACGAGAAGAACGCGAAAGCACTCAAAACTATTGTCGGATTAAAAGGCAGTCCGAGCGCGATCATTCCACAACTCAAAGCGCTCAACATATCGAGCACGACATTCAATGACTCGCTCCAACGATTGGAAACGATGTTCTCACTCCTCCCATCAGCATTCATAGAAATGGATTTGAGTATTGCACGAGGACTCGCATATTACACGGGGATAGTGTTCGAAGCGTTCGACGTCAGCGGAGAATTCAGAGCGTTGGGAGGCGGGGGGAGATATGACGATCTCATCGCGCTCTACGAAGGAGAAAAAACTCCCGCGACAGGATTCGGCATCGGACTCGAAACACTCTCACTCCTCCTCGACAAGAAGAAATTACTCCCCGAACCTCAAACGAGCGTTGATTACTATATAGCTCCCGTCACCGAAAACCTCATCGGCAAAGCGTTGGTCATAGCAAAAGATTTGCGGTTGAAAGCGAGCGTCGTCGTCGACGTGAACGCGCGAAAACTCTCCAAACAATTCGAGTACGCTCAAACCATCGGAGCGAAGAACGTCGTCATCGTAGGAGAAAAAGATTTGAAAGAAGGAGTCGTCACGATTCGAGATATGACGACGGGGAAAGAGAGAAAAGAAAAGATTTGAACGGGTAGATTTATACACCACTCTGTAATAGTTACAATACAAACGTTTATAAATCGACGGGCGAACACCAACTCCTATGAGGGACAGGGCAACATTCGAGTACAGCACGTTTGACATTCCAAACCCATTACGATGGGAAGAAGCAAGAAGAGTGGAACAATTCAACGACTGGTACATCCACTGGGACAAACACTCAACACTCAAACAACGAAGCGGAAGCACCAACGTAAAATGCAAAGAACTCGTACGTTCCCTCGACGACATCGACGTCTTCCACACACTCACATTCCCGAACAATTCACAACGAGACCCACTCCAATCATTCCTCCAACTCCACCACCTCACAGAAGCATATACGACACGACAAGGAATAGTCCTCACAAAAAAAAGAGCACTCTACCTCGTTGGAAACGCGAGCGTTCATTATTCTTGCATAACCGTTCAAGGAGGTTGCCATCACGAAACACCAGGAGTCCACCTTTCCATCACGGGAAGAACCGAACGATCAGTACGGGAAGCACGCGAACATCTTGGAATAAAAGAAAGTAATTTAAGCTTCAGCAATTGGTTGCAAAACCTATGCTCTCAGGACTCAGAAGTCTCCTCACCATCAAAAGAAGAAGTGAAATAACTACAAAAAACAATGCAGTCGGCACATTCTTGAACAATCTCGCACTCTACTATGAAGACTACGACAAAAAAGTACAACTCCTCGACACTGCGAAAAGCGCACTCGTCACTGTCAAATCTCGAATGTACGACGCCCAACAAAAAAGAACACTCAACAACACCCTCCCAGAAATCATCTCACTCCAACACTTTCTCGACGACGTATTCGAACAACTCACCAAAGAACTCGGAAACCTCCCAGCACTCCTCACAACCGGAGAGAAAGAAACAACACACTCAAAAACACTTTCCTCCTTTATCGACGGAGAACTTGATAGAACGAAGGAAGCACCATCAGACTATATGAAACGATACCGAGAAACACTCCAATCACTCAGAACAATCATCATCGGAACTCCACGACAAGAAGGAATACTCACATTTCTCCACCTCCAACACAACCTTGTTATCGACGTGCAACAAGAACGAGAACGACTCGCGAAAACATTTTCTTCTGCATCAACAAAAGAACAAATAGCACAAAAAAAGTTGGACGCGTCTATCAACCTCCTCGAGTATGAAATAATGCGATTCGGAACGTACTGCGTCAAAGAAGCAGAAGTTTTGAGAATGACATCAACACTGCGAGGACAACTCCAATCAACACTCAACACACTCCACTCCCTTGGACTCGTCTACTCGGAACGAGTGATGAACCGACAAAACCTGAGCAGTATTACGACGAAACTTTCCAAACTCGGCAACGGAGTTTATGGAGCAAAAGGAGTAGGTATCATCCACACCGACAACAGCATCGACTTCCGATTCGTGAAAGGATCAACAGAA
>CAYHWM010000166.1:0-2358 GCA_964359925.1 uncultured Methanosarcinales archaeon | reverse complement strand
CTATTTAAATCTTGCAATTTGTCTGTCATCATACTGGTTGCTGAGTTGGTAGACTCGTTGAAGCGTTACTTTCATAACGTTTCAGTGCCCCGTTTATTCCACTTCCGAGTATTCCTTCGTTGTAGAGTTTTGTGATGGTGTCTTGTTGGTGTGCGTGGTGTGCGAGCATTTTTTCTTTGATGTCTTCTTCCGTGAGTGGAACGTGTCCGTTTCTTCCGTTGACTCTGTGGTACGCGTCATACGTGTCTGCGATGGCGAGGATTTCGGAGAGGTGCGTGATGAGTTTTTTTGTTTCGTGGCAGTAGTAGTGGAGGAATGGTGGTAGGATTTCGGGGTAGGGGTGTTCTTGTCGTTGGTGGTGTCGGAGTGCTATTTCTGCGGTGAAGGAGAGTTGTCGTCGTATGAGGATGTTGTATGTTTCTTCGACGTGCTGTTCCATTACTTTTCTATCGTCGTCTGTCCAGTTTTTCTTTCTGAACAGTTCTGGTGGTAGGTTTTTCTTTCCTATGTCGTGCAAGAGTCCTGCAATGAGGAGTGCTCTCTCGTCGAGTCCTAATTGTTGAGCGATTGCTTGAGAGTATAAACCGACTTTGAGGGAGTGGTGGTAGTCTTGTTCTGTTACTGTTCGGAGTTCTGCGAGTTCTTCGGCGATGATAGTTTGTGTTTCGGTACTCGTTCTCGTATCATCGAGTGCTTTCCGTACTGCTTCTTCGAGTGTTTGAACATCTTGCTTTTCACTCATAACACGTTCAGCCCTATCACTATTTGTTCTCCTTTGATTTCGTCTTTCGTTTCCCAGTCTATCTTCGTTGTTGGTTTTTCTTCGTGGGCGTGTATCGAGCTCGCTCCTACTTTGTCTTGTATTGTTTTCTTGTGTGGTTCTATGTGTGATAAGAATAGTTTGCTTCCTGCGATGTAAAGTGATATCTTATCTGTTTTTTTGAGTCCTGCTTTTTTTCTTAATGCTTGTACTCGACGGGAGAGTTCTCGTGCGTATCCTTCACTTTCGAGTTCTGGAGTGATTGTAGTATTGACGTATACAGTGCCATGAGCGAGTTGTTCTTCGACGAGTCCTTCAGGGCAGTCTCGTTGGAGTGTGACGTGTTCTCGAGTCAGCGCGATTTTTTCTTTTTCTGGTGTGTCGAGAGTTATGTCGAGTGTTTCTTTTGTGAGGAAATGTGTCCCGACGGTGTCTGAATGCTCCGTGATGTGTTTCGCGATTGTTTGAGTCTTTTTCCCGAATGTTTTACCGAGTGGACCGTAGTTTGGTAGTGCTGTTGTTTTCACTCCTGGCATGACGGGGAGATGAAGTGCTTTTTTCACATTACATTGAGTTAAGAGTACTGAGTTTAATGACGTGACTGCTTCTGCTACTTCTTTACTCGAACTCACGACGGTGATTGTTTGCAACGGCCATCGAGTGCTTCTCTTGATTCGTTCCCTGCATGCGAGGACTGCTCGTACAACATCTTGAACGGTTGCCATATTCTTTTCGAGTGAGGCGTTCATCTTTTTCTCGTTCGCAGTAGGCCATTCGAGGAGGTGTACACTTTCTTCTTCAAGATTGAACGCGTCTCGTAGGTTTTGGTAGATTCCTTCAGTGAGGAACGGTACGACGGGGGCAGAGAGTTGAAGCGCAGTGAGGACTGAGTTGTACAATGTTTTCAGCACTGCGAGTTTCTCGTCTTCGTCTGTTTTTTCGCGTATGAGTTGGACGTACGTTCTCGAGAGTTTGAACACGAATTCTTCGAGTGCTTGTGGTACTTTGTCGAGTTCGTACTTTTCGAATGCTTCAGTAACTGTGGAAATGGTATTGTTCGTGACTGTCAAAGCGTATTCTTCTTCGAGTCCCAATGTTGCTTTTTTTATTTTGGAAGGGTTCACTCCTATTTCTTCAGCGAGTGAGAGTACGAGCATATGTAAGTTCCATAATACTCCGAGTGTTCGTTGTTTTGCTTTTACGTCTTCCCAAGAGAAATTGATATTTTCTCCTGCTGGGACTCCACCCATATAGAATCGCAACACGTCGGCTCCGTGCTTGTCGACGACTTCGTACGGTGAGATGATGTTGCCTAAGCTTTTGCTCATTTTGAGTCCTTGGTAGTCGAGCATCATTCCGTGGGTGTACACTGCTTTGAATGGTTGCTGGTCGAGAGTGATGGTTGAGCAGATGCTTAACAGAGAGAACCAGAGTCGTACTTGTTCTGTTGCTTCGAGGATGAAGTCTGCGGGGAACATCTTTTTGAACGTTTTCTCGTCGGAGGGGTAGTTCAAACAGTTCCATACTGTTGTTCCGGCGTCGAGCCATACGTCGAGGACGTCAGGGATTCTTGTCATTGTTCCTTTGCACGACTTCTC
>CAYHWM010000165.1:0-2366 GCA_964359925.1 uncultured Methanosarcinales archaeon | reverse complement strand
TATTCAATGGCAAGAAAGTCAAAGAGTCGAAAGAGTTCTCGAAAGCAAAGCAAGAGTCCAGGAAAATCTTGGATATCAGGAAAGATAATTATCAGCATAGTTGTTCTCATAGTAATCATATATGTTCTCTGGAGAGTATTCTAACTGTTGAAACAAAAATAGTTTTTTTATTTTTTTATAATGAAATAACAAAAATTCTCGGAACCCCTCAATGAAGGAAACAAAAAAACAAATCCCTAAGTGGAGGAATGCATCATGAATACACACTCGAAGAAAACGTTATTGTTAGGAACACTGCTACCCATCGCGATACTTCTCATAGTTGTTCCTTTAGCGACAGCGATGAGAAATCCAAATTATGACTACTGCGAAGATATGGGGTACACGATAGAATCAGGAACTCGCGATGCGACAGGAACTCAAGTGCTCACTCCAGACAATTGCGTTTTCACGGCGACTGAAAAATGCGAAATCGAAAAGTTTTTCACAGGCGAGTGTGGAACTGAGTTTGTCAGAGTTCCAGAATGCGTAAAAGAAGGAGGGGAACGAAAATTTTTGCATCTTGCTGTGAAGGATTGAAGTATTACGGTAAACTAACTGTGACAAATGAGACCATTGAGTCTAGTAGTGGGGGACCAGTATGTTCTCGTTGCACGACGCAACAGTGCCTCGATGTTTGCGACCCTACAAGTGTTGTCACGAACGAGACAGTTGTCGAACAAGGAGGAATAGTCTGTACTGATTGTGCAACAACCGATTGTAGCATAACAGATGAGTACTACACCTCGAAAGGAATGTTTGTCGCACACATAGTGGGAGGCGCGCCCCCTGTAAGTAACACCGGAGTCGAAGAAGCAAAAGCGAGGATAGTTGCGAGCGCGAAAACAACACAGCAAAACACTACTCAGAAAAACGATTCAACAGAAGTTGAACAAGACGAAATTGTAGTCCAACCACCAAACAACACTCCATCCCTTCTCTCAATCGTCGGAGGACTCGTCGTTATAGTAGTTGCACTCTTGCTGTGGAGAAGGAAGGAGTACTAATAGTGGATCTCGTTACTCATTGAACATTTGCGAGCTCCACTAGTATAGCAAACCGCTAAAAGACTGTTCCAAAATTAGTGCGATTTGCTATAAGTATTGCTGAGAACTCGAGTTGTTATTTTTTTATCAACTCGTATCAAGAAAACTCTCATCTTTGAAACTCTCTGAATTGCTACTCGCAAGGAATTCCCCCGGAAGCCTTCCGGAACTCTTCACACAACGCATTTAAAGAGAAAAATAACCAAACGAGAGTATGTACAATTTGAAAAAAGTAAACGGAACATTCAAAGGACTCATAGGAGAATGCTTGTTTAAGATGACAAAACACTGGGCAGTAATCCCAAAGTTTACAAGTATCAACAAATACTTTTCCACTACGGGAACGTATCTTACCCGAGAACAAATAGAATTCCTCAAAACACACTGGTACTCCATAGACGCAGTAGAACTACGTTTCGAACAAGGGAAAAAAGTGTTAACTCTCTACGAAGTAAAAACGAAAAACAAGTATACAACAGAACTCTGGTACAAACCAAAAATGACACTATCAACCCACGAAATATACAACAAAGCAAAACTACTCGGATTCACAGT
This sequence comes from uncultured Methanosarcinales archaeon, assembly GCA_964359925.1. Taxonomy (GTDB): domain Archaea; phylum Nanobdellota; class Nanobdellia; order Woesearchaeales; family ARS49; genus JACQMS01. Next base: position 726 of record CAYHWM010000165.1, on the reverse strand, counting down.
ACAACTCGCAACAGTCACACTCCACGACAACTGGGATTACGATGTTACCACTACAGAATTCGACCAGAAATATTATTGCATAGATGTGCTGAAACGGTATGATACATAGTAAGAGGCTCTCACGGAGGTCTTTCAAGATACAAGAAAACTGTAACAATACTATCGCGCCGGGCGGGACTATACACTCTCCTCCTGCAGGAGCATATACAAAATGGGATAGCCCCGCCCGGATTCGAACCAGGGTCTCGAGGTCCAAAGCCTCGCATGATTGACCGCTACACTACGGGGCTGTACCGTGTCGGTAGTTCGTTTTTCATACTTTTTTTTGAGTAACTACCGACGGGTATGCTGAATTTTTCTCACAAACAGAGAGTGCATTCATCATACATCGTACAGATATGCATTCTTGTTTTCGTTCGACTCTTATAAATGTTTCCTGTCTTGCCTTTTTGACTTTCCTTTCGTCGATACCTTTAAAAACACTTTCTTCCTTGATAGTTGCAGTATGGAAAAGAGGTTGGTGCGCGTAGCGGTTGCTCTCTCAATACTTCTCATTACTTTCTTCCTCTCTTCTTGTTCTGATAGTAACTTGTTCGGTAAAGCGGTAGAAACTACCGATAGCACGTACATTACGAGCATCGTCATCAACCAACCACTGAATGGCACAGGATATCACTCAGACATACCTGTAAGCGTCAGCGTTACAGCTTCGGGAACAACTATTAC
>CAYHWM010000164.1:0-2396 GCA_964359925.1 uncultured Methanosarcinales archaeon | reverse complement strand
GGATACTTATATTAGGTGGTGGGTAGTAGCTCGTAGCCTGTGGCTGGTAGCTTGTAGGATTTGAGATAAGTATATTAATAGTTCTTGTTCTTCTTGTCATATGAATTTACTTTTGTTATTATCAGGAGGGTTTGATAGCCCCGTCGCAGGTAAACTACTCATTGACAGAGGCGTCACCGTGCACGCGCTCCATTATAGTTCAGTTCCACTGACAAGCACGACCTCCGAAGAGAAAAGCGAACACCTTGCACGGCTTATCGGTTGTGCGAGTTTCACCATCATCAACATCAGCGACCTCCTCATAGCAATAAAGGAACACTGCAGAGAAGAACACTACTTTATTCATATGAAGCGATTCATGCTCTCCATCGCGGAACGGTATGCGAAGGACATCAGTTGCACTGCGCTCATCACGGGCGATAGCATAGGACAAGTAGGCAGTCAAACACTTCCTAACATTGTCGTCATCACAAGTGCAACAACGTTCTCCATCCTTCGACCACTCCTCGGAAAAAACAAGAAAGAAATCATCGCGCTCGCCGAGAAGTACGGAACGTTCGAAACATCAAAAGGGCCAGAAACGTGTGACACTCTCGGACCACGACACCCTGCAACGAAAGCAAAACAGCATATTATTATTGCTGAAGAAAAACAATTAGGAAAAGAACAACTCATTGAGGAAGCGCTGAAGACGAAACGAGTCGTTGACATTCATTCCCCGCAACGCTTTAAAACAGCAAGCACTCACTCGACGGTATGCTCACGATCATAGGAATAGGAGTCGACGATCACTCAGACATTACACTCAAAGGACTCGAAGCACTCAAAGAAGCTGACACGATTTATTTGGAGTCGTACACTTCCGTATTGCAGGAAAAGAAAGAGTCACTTGAGAAGTATTGGAAAGTAAAAATCACTCCAGCATACCGCGACGACATCGAAGGAGAACCAAACAAACTCATCGAGAAAGCAAAAACCGGTAATGTTGTCTTACTTATTATCGGAGACCCTCTCACTGCAACGACGCATACTGATATTTTGTTACGGGCGAGAGAATTAGGAATTACGACGAGCATTATTCACAACGCAGGAATTTTGACGCTCGTCAGCGAAACAGGATTACAATTATACAAATTTGGGAAGACAACAAGCATCCCGTTCGACGAACACGGAGCGAGCACTGCGTACACGACGACTGCTCATAATCTCTCCATCAAGGCACACACACTCTTGCTCCTCGACCTCGACCCCGTCAACAACACATTCCTCGACGTGCCGACTGCTCTCGGACGACTCCTCGACGAAGAAAGAAAACACAAAAAGAAAATCATCACTCCAGAAACAAAACTTATTGTTTGCGAACGACTTGGAACGACGACACAAACTATTCGATACGATACTGTCGCAAACCTTTACAAAACGAAGTACGGAAAACCACCGCACTGTATTATCATTCCTTCTGTTCTGCATTTTATGGAAGAAGACTATTTGACAATGATAGCAACAATGCACGAGAAAAAATAATCACCAATCAACTTGAAGAATTGTCTGACTCTTCGTTGTACCAAGAATGATCTTCTCACCCTTCAACAAGTATGCAGGTTCAGCTTTTGGAACCTTTGCCGTTCTTCCATCAGTCAACATAAATGTACCATTCGTCGATCCGAGATCCTCAATAGACCACTTCCCGTCAAGAATGAAGAACCTGCAATGAACTTTCGATACTGCAATATTATCAATAATAATGCCGTTCGATGAGTCTCTCCCAACAGTAATACTCTCTCCTTTCACTCTCACCGTTGAAGGATTCACGAAATTGACAACTCTCGAAGAATTCCTTACCACTTCACGATACCGCTCATCCTTTTCCGTTCCTTCGTACGCGGAACGATACCATGCGCCATCAACGAGAGAAACAACGAGAGGGGAAACCATTACTACAGTGAGAGTTCTGACACTATAAAAACATATCGACCGAAAATCTTAAGAAGAAGAGCGACTTATCACGTAGGCAGGTGAACCAATGAAAACCATCAAGACAGCATTTACGAAACTACTTCAACAAACTCAACCAGTCATCGTTGCCCACGCTCACTGCGACGCTCCGTGCGGAGTGTACGATCCTGCACAAGCAAGAGTTACAGCGGAAGCAGTTCTTTCATTGACGAAGAAGATTCTCGCACTCAAAAAACCAGTGCCGAACGAAGGACTTGCACACCAAGAATATTTCAACACGATGACTCGCTATATAATGATTAAAGAAGCGCAAGCAGAGGAAACGAAAAAACAATTAATGATTCTTTGGACCGACTACTTCAAACCAGAACACCTCTCCGTTGCACCAACCTTGCACGACACGTTCTGGAAAGCAGCAAAATCGTGTAGCTCGTGCAAAC
>CAYHWM010000163.1:0-2397 GCA_964359925.1 uncultured Methanosarcinales archaeon | reverse complement strand
GTCTGACCAAACACAGTCTCAGGACGCAACGTCGCAGCGACCAACGAAAACTTCTCCCCAACGACAGGAAGTTTGAGAATAGTAAATTCCGAAATGCCAACACCCTCACCCTCAGACAAGTCATGATCACCCACCGCTTGCTGATCCTTAGGGCAATACCTCACAGGGAAATCACCCTGAATGACGAACCCCAACTCTTTGAGTCTTGTAAACTGCCACTCGATAAACTTATTATAGTGCTTCTCCATCGTCCTAAACTCCCGACGCCAATCAACACCAATAGACAAATCCCTGAAACCAGCCTTATACCCCGTGACAGACTCATCAACAAAATAATTCACAAAACCCTCAGGAGACTCCAACTTAGAAAAATCAGACTCAGGAATACGACACACCGACGACAACACACCCAACGTTTTCGGATCCCTCGCCTTGACCAACTCAGTCTGAGCAAGAACAGGAGTACCAGTCACGTGCCAACCCATAGGCAATAAAACGTTGAAACCTCTCAACCTCTTATACCGAGCGAGAACATCAGGAAACGAGTACGTACGCCCATGACCCAAATGCATAGCTCCACTCGGATAAGGAAACGCGACCTGAACATAAAAAGAAGGACGCTCATCAGGATTCGCCTCAAACACTCGAGCACCATCCCACCTCTTACGCCACTTCTCAGCCAACTTGACAAAATCAACCATACAAGAAAAGAACGAGAACACAGTTTAAAAAAGTAACGCCGAACAAAAACAAAACGTGTCACAACCATTAAAAAGGGACCAAGAAACGACGAACTCTTCGTGGGACTATGGCAGAACAACCGTGTGATAGGTGCGAGAAGAAAGAAAGAATACCAACAGATCAAGGAATCAAGTTTTACGATGAAAACAGCTACCTATGTACTCCTTGCTTCGACCAGTACACGAAAATTATGAACGGAAAAAGACACGGAGGAGCAAGAGCAGGAAAACCAAGCCACCTCGAAAGAAAAATCAGCGGAGAATGTGGAGTATGCGGAGAAACAACAGAACCCATACCGGAAGATAATAAAGTGAAAAATCTGAGAACACTTGTTGAACACTACTTGTGCGACAATGACTGGGAAACATTCATAACATGGTACGCTCAAAGAAAACACCAAAAACTCCCAGATGTTTTTTAAACACTCACTCACCACTAACGATAGGGGGCTATCATGTTATACGATCCGCGACACGTTACAAGACTACAACCACTCAACGAGGAAGCGGGAGAACGATACACTACGTTCCACCCACCGAAAGAACTCATCACGACAGTTACACAACTGAAATACCCATTATCAAACCTCGAAAGTATGATATTCTTAATCTCCATCATCGGAAAAGAACTCACCTATGATCACGCAAACGCAACACGACGACACCGAACAGCAACAGAAACATGGAACGACAAGAAAGGAAACTGCTTCGAGCAAGAAGGACTCTTCCTCGGCATCCTCGAACACGTCACCAAGAAACGACACCCCATACTCCTCATCGCAGGATACACGAGTTCTTGTACGAGCGTCCACGACCAAGGAATACACCCCGCCATAGGGTTCACTTCAACATTAGGAAACCACTACGCATCACTCACGTGGAAAACGTGCTGGGACACTCCGCGAGAAGACCCAAACTGGGTCACGATGAGCAGAACAGTAACCAGAGAAGAATTCATCACGTGCAACCTCATCTTAAGTGCGGAACAATCAACCAACCGCGGAGCACCACGACAAGCACTCAAAACACTCGAACAAGCACTCACCATCAACCCAAACGACTACACAGCACACTGCGAACGAGGAAGAGCAGAACGAAGCATAGGAAACATACGACGATCACGAGAAGCATTCGAACAAGCAATAGCCATCGCACCACGATGTGCAGACATCCATAAAGAATACGGTGACGAACTCCAACAACACACTCGCCAACAACGAAGCTCACAAAAAGAAATACTCACTCACTACCAACAAGCACTCAACCTTACAACATACGACCTCCAAGTACTACTCTCCCTCGAGAAAAGATTCCGCACACTCGGAGAAAAAACACTCTCCCACGAAGTACGAGAACGCATCGCAAAAAAATACGACGAAGAATTCACGAGAAGAATAATGAAACAAGTAAAAGATTCGTACCGACTCCCTCCACAACCAACAATCATTGTACCGAACCGTCAACCAAGAGAATCACTACCACGACGATGGAACGCTCACGACCCCGAACGAAGAGCACAACTCTCCAACATCGGAGTGTACGAAGGACCACGACGACGACTACGAAGAACAGCAGCAGTTATTGAAGCGTAAAGAAAGATATAGTACGTGGTTAGCTCCCGTCGGTGATTGATTTTTTCTCGTCGATAGGAATATGT
>CAYHWM010000162.1:0-2468 GCA_964359925.1 uncultured Methanosarcinales archaeon | reverse complement strand
AGGTGTAGCCCTAACGTGCTTACCTCACACTCTCTTCACTCGTTCGCCTCTGCTCACTCGTTACGCTCCTGCGAGGATTTGAACCCCGGTTACAAGGTCCGCAACCTTGTGTACTGTCCAAGCTATACGACAGGAGCACTGTGCTATTTTAGGATGTGGTCTGTGGGACTGTATGGTCCTTCACCCACGTGCGGATTGATATACTCGAGAATACAGAATGGGTTTTTAAAAGTGTTGGAAACAGCACTTCGGTTTGTTCACCGTCGGTTTTATATACTGGTTCTTCCGTATTCTTTTCATGATTGTCCCTCGTTGGCTCAAGTTTTGGAAGAGTGAGAAGGACTATATTGATGATGCCTTTGATGGTATGAAGGTTACTCTTTCTGAGCTTCGTTCTTTTGAGGATGGGATGACTGCTCTTCATGGCGACATTCGTGATGGTGGGAGAGCTGATAAGGAAGAGTGGGATGCGTACTATCGTGAGAGGATTGTAGTGTTGAAGAAGTTGAAGAGGCAATTGGGAGAGTTTACTTCTCAAATTGATGCAGATATTTGGTCAGGTACTGTGAAGCTGAAAGCTGGAATGAAAAAGGGATTTAAAAGTTAGATTCATTTCTTGTTTCTACCTCTCTGGTGATCGTGTAAGTGTCGAACATCGTTGAGTGTTGAGAGTTCATCTACTCCTTTGTCTTCTCGTAGTCGTATGACTCTTGGGAATCGGAGAGCGTATCCTGAACTGTACGAGGGACTTTGTTGTATTTCTTCGTACCCTATTTCGAGGACGACCGTCGGTTTCACGATAACTGACCTGCCTTCTTTTTTGGTGATGTGTTTTTGTAATTCTTCTGTGAGTTCTTTGAAGGAGAGTCCTTCTTCTGGTTTTTCTTTGATTCCCGTTCCTACGTTTCCTATCTCGACGAGTTCCTCGCCATCAGAGACAGCAATAGTGAAACTCGCGAGCCATTCGCTTCTTTTTCCTTCGCCCCACGTTGCTCCAATAATCGCACAGTCGAGTGTTTCCATGGTTGGTTTTACTTTCACTCCGTACCCGACTCTTGCTCCCGGCTTGTAGATGCCTTCGAGTTGTTTCATCATCACTCCTTCAAATCCGAGAGCGAGCGCTTTCTTGTAGAACGCTTCTGCTTCTTTCGTCGTTGAGGTAATGATTCTTTCTGATACTCTGATAACTCGGGGAATGGTAGGGATGATCGTTTCAAGAATTGCTCTTCGTTTCTTGTATGGTTCATCGAGAAGTGATTCTTTGTAGTACAACACGTCGAACACGTTGAGTTCCATTGGTAATTCTTTGACGAGTTGTGCAATGTTGTGTTTTCTTTTAATACGCCGAGAAACGTTTTGGAATGATAAGTGTTTGAATGTGACTGGATCGTACCCTATCGCTTCAGCGTCAAGGATGCAGTCTTTTGCTTTCACGTGCGTTCGTACTGCTTCCACAATGTCTGGAAATTGGTTCGTCACGTTTTCTAATCTTCGAGTGTACACGTTGACGTTGTTTCCTTGTTTGTGAATCAGCACTCTGAAACCGTCGTACTTTATCTCGATAGCACAAGGTGTTCCTACTCGTTCGAAACCGTCGTCGATACTTGTAGCTTTGATGAACAACATCACTTTCGTTGGAATTCCTACAGTGAGTGGTGCGCGTTCAAGAGCGTTGATTCCTTTCAGGGCGAGGACTGCTACTTTTGAGAAGTCGTTCGTCACGTCATACGCGTGTTGTAACGCTTGAGAGACTTTGTCGTATTCTTCCCTGCTTTCGTCTTTGAAGGAGACTTTGTTCTCTTTTTCGTCGTACACTATTCCTATCTTGTCCGCAAAAAAAGTCCACAAGATTGCATCTCTGAGTGTTCCTTCACCGAGTCCTATTCTAAGATCTTCGAGGACTGTTCTAACGAGGTACGTCGCTTCCAATGGAGTTGCAGATGCGAGGAGTTCCGATACTTTGTGTACTTTCTGATCGACAGAACCTGCTCCTTCGAGTGACGCTATTGTTTGGAGCGTGGTGAACACTTTTTGGACGGTAAGTGGTGTTGAGAAAAATGTTTGTTGTGTTTTCTTCGAGAGGAGTGTTCCTGCAGTATCGCCCAAATCTCCCGTATCTTTCCACGTTTTGATGACTTTGTCTTCCGTCGCTCCCGATGAAACCTGCAATACTTTGATGATGAGTTTTGATGACATTCCTAAGTGTCTCGGGTCGTACGATGGGAACACCAATCCTTGAACGAGAAGCATCACTCGCTCAATATCTTCTTTCGAAACTATTGTGAGAAAGTCGGAAAGTATCTTCGTCTTTTCGAGCCGTTTCGTCGTCTTCGAGAGTGAATCGTACAGGTTTGCAAGCAAGGAATACTTCATAAGACGACATCTCACAATGGAGAATAAAAGGGTTGCGGTGAGTACGTGGAAAGCACCATAAGGTCAAAATCCCCTATGTCTCGACGCTGGCACGT
>CAYHWM010000161.1:0-2475 GCA_964359925.1 uncultured Methanosarcinales archaeon | reverse complement strand
AAGCACCATAAGGTCAAAATCCCCTATGTCTCGACGCTGGCACGTTACGGGGGGTCGTCCCTTACGGGGGCGTAGTGCCTATTGACCCTCGTCGAGGATTCAGTGGAAAGAAGTTCAATGAGTATTCTTTTCTTTCCGCTGTCCGTTGGAATTTGCTCTCAAAACGTATCGTCATCAAATTCCGACACGATTGAAGGAGCTTTCCACGTACTGCGGTGAGACAGATTTTTATACTTTGTCTTGTAGGAGGGTGGTATGGCTTGGATTGTTCTCGCTTTTGGTAATCTTGATGGTGTATGTTCGAGTGCGGTGATTCGGAGGTCTGCGTTGTTGAGGGGTATGAGGGTTCGTCATCTCGAGTTTTCTTCGTATCCGAGAGTTGGTCAAGACTTGGAAAACTTGCCCGTTCAGGAGGGTGATGTAGTGTTCGTTCTTGACGTGTCGCCTGTCGAGATTCGGTCATTGGAGCGAGTGCTCGTGAAGTTGAAATTGGCGAAGGCAGTGTACTGGAATACGCACCATAACGTTCCTTCGGAAATGGCTGAGCGTATTCGGAGGAGTGGTGTCGAGTTTGATAACGTTCTCGGTGTTTCTTCTGCTGGTATGAGTTCGACAAAGTTTTTGCCTCAGGACGGTGTCGCAAAAGAGCTTTCGAGTATCGCGAGCGATATCGAGTTTTGGAAGCGGAGAGACGTTCGCTCGACAAAACTTGCTGATCTTATCACGTCGGGGAAGGACAAGTCGAAACTTTCTGAATCATTGTCAAAAGGAGTGTTGTGGAGTCCTGAGTGGGAGAAAGAGTTGGTCGTGTATGAAAAGAAGAAAAAAGATGCGCTCTCTCAAATGTTGAAGAAGCTCATCGTGAGGAACGTATCGAAGTGGAAAGTAGGGTATGCTCTTGCTGATAGTTGTATTAGTTCTGCTGATGCAGGTCAAGGAATGCTCGACGCGCATACAGAAATTGATGTCGCCGTTATCTTGTTTCGTTCTGGTAGGTTGAGTTTTCGCCGTCGCGATGGTTGTGCTGTTGACGTTTCGTTGCTCGCTCAAAAGTTTGGTGGCGGTGGTCACCAGTACGCGAGCGGTGCTCAACTAAACAGGACAGTGACAAACTCTTCGTGGGACGAAGCATTGCTCATCGTCGACCAAGGAGTGAAAAGCGTGTTGCAGGAGTAGGAACAAGTATGATGAAGTGCGTCAATAGGAAAAAGTCGATCAAGAAACAAAAGATTTAAATAAGATAAACTTATTGTAAGTATGACTTATTTTAGGAGGAACACCATGGAAGTAGGAACTATTCGAATGTCGTCAAGAGGGCAAATAGTTATACCTCAAAGTATTCGAGAATTGATAGGCGCTGATGAAGGAACATTGTTTGCCGTTACTGAATCGGATGATACAGTACTTTTGAGAAAGATAGAAACTCCATCAAGAGAGGAGATCATAAGAAAAATACGTGTAAGTGCAAAGGAGGGAAGAAAGAGATTAGAAAAAATGGGATTCACAGAAGAAGACCTTCATAAAGCAGTGGAAAGACAAAGGGCAAGAAGAGAATGAGAATAGTTCTTGACACGAATGTTCTTCTTTCAGCAACGCTGTGGGAGAAAAGTTCAGCGGGAAAAATAGTGATTATTCTCTTAGAAGAAGGATGTGAATATTTCGGAAGTGAAGGGATTTTAAACGAATACAGTAAAGTTCTCAAGAGAGACTTTGAATTCTCGGAGGAAGAAATAACAGAAAATATTAATGATGTGAAAACGTTTGTGACTCTTGTTGAGCCAGAGAGCGTAGAACGAGTGGTGAAAGATGATCCTGATGATGACAAGATTATTGCCTGTGCAGTCACAGCAAATGCAGGATATCTTTTGACGTACGATAAACACCTTCTGAGATTGAAACATTACAGAATGATACAAATTATGACCCCTGAAGAGTTTATCACGCAACGAAACGAAAAAGGAGCGGAAAACGTATGACTCTTATCACATTTGCGGAAGTTATTGACATCATAGTTATGGCGGTAGCTATCGCGTACATTTTTTCTGACGTCGTCAAAAACGGTATTTCGAAAAAGCAAGCGTTCATTGACGCGCTCATCATCGCAAGTCCTGCCATTATTCTGCACGAGGGAGCTCATAAGGTTGTTGCGTTGCTTTCGGGTTTTGATGCGTCGTTTCACGCCGCGTACGTGTTTCTCGCGATTGGTATTTTCTTGAAACTGGTCAGTTCTCCGTTCATCTTTTTCGTTCCGGGGTATGTTTCTTTTTCGTGCGGTTCGTTGTGTAGTCCTTTGCTTCTCGGATTGACCGCATTTGCAGGTCCTGCGATAAATGGGTTGTTGTACCTTGGGGCATTCTGGTTATCCAAGCACTCTACGGGAAGAATACATACTCTTGCTGTCGGTACTCGAAGAATTAATGGTTTCTTGTTCATCCTAAATATGCTTCCTATTCCCGGATTCGACGGGTTTTCAGT
>CAYHWM010000160.1:0-2476 GCA_964359925.1 uncultured Methanosarcinales archaeon | reverse complement strand
TGTCGTTCTTCTTGTCGGTGTTCTCGTTGTTGATCCTACAACTGTTGGTTTTTCAGTGTTCGGTTCCGGTAAACTGGTAAAAGTTGTCAATGCTTCCTTTACGGAGTCGAGTTCGTTATCGTTATCGCTCAATGTTTCTCCTTCGGCGTTGTGGCTCTCTGGGAAAGCGACGGGTGGGAATGGTAGAGTGTTGCTCGGTGACCGTGTCATCGTCGATACTGCGAGGGACGGCGTTGTCTTCAAGAGTGTTTGTGGCGAGGCGTGCTCGTTGTCTGGTGTCGGTAAGGACGTGTCGTTGAAGGTCGAGGTGAGTGGTGGGTCGATGCAGATCGATTCCGTTGCGTATGCTTCGGCGTCATAATATGCAAATATGAAAATATGAGAATGTGAAAAAAGTGGTGTAAGAACATGGTTGATGCTATAGTTTGGGTGTTAGTGTTCACGAATCTCGTCTTACTGGGCGGTGTTCTTTACTTATTGCGTTCTCGTCTTTCTCATCCTTTGAAAGATCGTCGATCGTCGCTCGAGGAAATAAAAGTGTACGTCGTTGAAGAGCTTGATCGTGGAGTGAACGCTAACGTTCTTCGCCGTTCCCTCATCGAGAAGCACTGGCCCGTCGAAGTCGTAGAGCAAGCGTTTAGGGAGTTAGGGTATTGAGAGAGTAAACTTTCAAAACGCTCTTCTCGGACTGCTTTCGTCGTCACAAGGATTTTTCGTGTAGAGATTTTTGCTCATCCACTCGAGTGTTGCTCTTTCTTTTTCTTCAAGGATGTGTTCGTACATTCTTCTTGCTGGCGGAATAAGGAGTTCTGGTTCGATAATGGTTTGTCCTTCCAGTAAGAGTCCCATATGTACGAAGAGTTCTCTGACGACGTTTCCTTTGAGTGCTACTTCGAATCGTGGGCTGATGCCGTACACGTTGAATCCTAATTTTTCGAATGTTTTTTGCATTCCTGGTTGTTGTCCTCTCGCGAATGCTTCGACGAATCCGAGGCGTTCTTTCTGTGCTTCTTGTACGAGGTGTTCGCAGAGTGAGTACGCGATGTTGTTTCCTCGGTGTTGGAGGTCGACGCATACTCTCTCAATTTCTCCGAGTCCTACTGGTCGTGCAATGGCGAGTGCGGCTACTCCTCGGAGTGTTCCTTGTTGTTCTTCGACGACCCATCGCTCTTCTGGATGTACGAAGTGCTCGGTTAAGTAGGTGGTGTTGTTCAATATTCCTCGTTGTACCATAATATGTTCTGGGAAGCTTTTCGTGTAGATGTGCGCTACTGCTTCCGCGTCTGTGGGCAGTGCTCGTCGTACGTGGTGTTCTTTAGTCATGGTTGTTCCTCCGTTGTTTTCTTGAGGGGTGTTTCTGGGTGTGTGAGTGGTTGTCCGATGCTCGCAACTTCTTCTCCGGGTTGGAGTGTTCCTCGGTGTGCTATTTGGAGGAGTGTTCCTGTGAGTGATGTGGTGATGGTTGTTTCTTCGAGTGTTGGAATGTGGAGGAGTGTTCCGATGATGTCTCCTGTGTTAATCTCGTCGAGTGATTGTTTGAGGGGACGAAAAATTCCTTTTGTTGGTGTGGTGATGATCGTTCTGTGGAAGTGTCGTGGTTGTTGTTCTCGTCGTGGTGGCTCGTTCGTGATTGTGTTTGCGATCATTCCTTTCGAGTGCAGGATTCGTTGGAGTCCTTCGACGCAGTGTTGGATGTCGTCGGGAGTGGCGTGTTCTGACCCGTTCGTTTCGATTGCGATGTTGGGGATGAGTTTCTTGTTGAGGATTGTTCCGAGGGAGTGTTGGAATGGTGTTTCGTCGGTGCGTGATGGTTGTAGTCTCCAAACGATTGTTGGACTGAACTGGCGTACCAGTTCTTCGTTTTCTCTTGTTCCTCCGTCGATGAGGATTCCCATCACTGGTGTTTGCATCCCGTTGAACGTGTGGAGGTCGATGGCTGCGTCACTTTTTTCCAGAATGTCGAGAATGGTGTGAGCTGTTTGTTCTGTTATTGTTCCCGAGGGATTTCCCGGGAATGTTCTGTTAAGGTCTTTACCGTCGATACTGGAGCATCGTCGGTGTTCTAGTCCTGCGACAGGATTCGCTTGAAGAATAATCTGGAGCGTTCCTTGTTCGAGATGTATTGTTTTCAGTAGTTGTTGAATGATGCTGTGCCACGTTGTTTCGTTGCCGTGAATCCCAAGAACAATGCTGACTCGTGGTGTTCCTGTCCCAACAGTTAAGAGTGGAATACTAAGGCCTGTTGTTCCTATGGGTTGCACAGTAAAGACGATCAGCACGGTGTGCCCTTGTGGCCTCTTCAGTATGATCGTTTTTGTTCATAGAGTGTTGGTTGGCGGAGGGTGTTGATATAGTTTGTTGTAAATTATTCAACTTATATACGAAAGATTTATGAATAGTTGAATATTATTCAACTTTATGAAAGATATTCGTGAGAAACTGGTCGGATTGCTTCGCGCGGGATACTGCACTCCAC
>CAYHWM010000159.1:0-2485 GCA_964359925.1 uncultured Methanosarcinales archaeon | reverse complement strand
AAAGAAGAAACTCAAAACTTTTTGAAACTCGTAGCAACGAACAAAGTCCAAGGACCAGTCAAAGTTCCCGTCTGGGCTAAAAGTGCAGGAACGAACTCGGAAACAGAAAAAGTATCATTCAGAGTAACACTCACGACAGTACCTCAAGACCCAACATTCATAGGAACGAGCGACGTTATCACCCTCGAAGTGAACACGGTTCTTTCTTACAACTTGAAAGACCAATACTCGCTCACTCCAGGAGCGAGCATCACCTCATACAACATCGTTCCAGACTCGATAGATAACAACAAAGTAAAACTCTTATTTGACAAGAACAATGGAGTAGCATCCATCACTGCGAAAACGGTGAGTGGCGACACGAGCTGGACAGTATCAGTCACTGACAGCGACGGAAGATCATCAACAGTAAAAGTGTTTACTATCCGAATAGTGCCATTCAATAAAGTACCAATCTTAAATTTGACAGGATTACAAAACTACATCATCACAAGAAACTCTACTCCAGACACGAGCATCACACTCAAAGAACCATACGTTACCGACGCTGATGATGCGACAACGAGTCACACGTGGTCTTGTACTGCGGACAGAGCAGATGTTCTTGTCAGCGTGAACAACTCAACAAAAGTATTATCATTACAATCAAACAGTTCATTCACGGGAACGTCAACAATTTCTTGCACGGTAAAAGACCGAGAAGTTGTAGGAAAAACAGCAACAGGAACGTTCAACCTCGTCATCGCTCGAGAAAACACTGCACCAGTACTGTACAACACAGGAATCAACGTTAACTCATACCCTAACAAAACATTCACGTACCAACTCATCGCTTCAGACAGCGACCCTCAAGACGTACAACTTGCATACTCGCTGAATGGAACGACAGGAATAACGATCAACGCCACGACAGGAATCGTGAGCGGGTACACTCCAACAGCAATCGGAGAAACAAAAACAGTCAATGTTCAAGTATGCGACTCGAGCACTGCACGAAACAAGTGCGTCGAAGGATCATTCACTATCACAGCAATAGCTGAAGGAACAAGCACGTTCCAAGGAGTACAATTCAACGGTCAAACACAAACAGACGGCACAGGAACAACTTTCACGAACATCATCGCATCAACAATCTCTAACACGAACTTGAAAGGAACATGGAACGTCAGAGAAAGCACCGTGAACGGTTCAACAATCGAAGACAGCACAGTTCTTATGGGCAGTGTTGTAACAAACTCAACAATCAAAGGCAGTTACTTACAAGGATGCACCGTTGACAACTCAACAGTCATCAACTACAAAGCTTCAGGAAGCACGTGTTCTATCAAGAACTCATTCGTCGACCCAGCAACATCAAATGTGATCAGAGACTCAACAATAGAAGACTCTGACGTGAGACACGCAACAGTACTCGCCTCAACGATCAAGAACAGCACTGTTCACAACACGATCGTCGAAGGAGCAACAATCACGAACAACGTCATCACTGCAGGAAAAATAAGAGCAGAAGACGGAATCACCTATGATGCGAGCGTTGGAGGAGCGAAAAACATTTTCGAACTCGTCAACATCGACCCAGTCACGACAGGATTCGCAACATCAAAGACGAACGTGAACGCAGGAGAACAATTCACTCTGAACGCGAACGCTACAGACAAGAACACAGGAACAGCACTCGCTGACGCACTCACCTACTCTTGGAACCTTGGTGACGGAACGGTCAAAACAGGACAAACAGTAACGCACGCTTACGGAAGTAGCGGAACGAAAACAGTTACTCTCACTGTGAAAGATAAGTACGGAGCGTCAAGCGTCAGCACACTCATTATCAACGTTGCAGGAGGATCAACACCAAGCCCAAGCCCTGGAGGAGGAAGCTCAGGAGGAGGAAGTGGCGGAGGTTCTGGTGGTTCTGAAGGCGGTAGCGGTGGAGGTTCCAGTGGGGGAAGCTCAACACCATTCGCGATAACGTACGACATCGCAACCATTCAACGAATGGTCACAGGACAAACCATAATCTTCAAACTTGATGCTGAAACACACTCAATAAAACTCGACAAGATTGAAGGAGACCTCGTCACAGTCACAGTAGCGAGCACTCCACAAACGAAAACGATAGCTTCGGGCGGAATAGGATACTTCGACACGAACGGCAACGGAGTGAACGACTTCCAAGTCACCGTGCAACGAGTCCTATCGACTGCATCAGTACAACTTGAGTTCAGAAGAATAAAAGAAGCAGTCATCGTTCAAGAACCACCAGTGTGGGACAAGATGTTCACGACGATCAACTTGAAACAAGGAGAAAGCGGAACGATATACTTGAAAAACGTTCTTACACTACCTACGGGAGTCACGTTGAAGAAAGTCACAGGAGTCGTTGAAGACTCAACACTCGTTACTGTTGTTCTTGATGAATCAACAGGAGTGGCAACACTCAACGCTTCAACAACGAAAGCAGGAAACTCGACGTGGACACTAACGG
>CAYHWM010000158.1:0-2527 GCA_964359925.1 uncultured Methanosarcinales archaeon | reverse complement strand
TACTCTGGAAGTCCTCCCAAGCGAAGAAAATCTTCAGCATACGTTTTGAGGAGATACTGTTCATCTTTTTTCACAACTTTGTTCTTGAAAAGGAGAAACTCATCAAAGTCAAGAGGAAGCACTTCCACTATTCTTGAACGCCCCACCAACGCACTATTTTTTGATTTAAGAAGCGACGCAGAAGATGATGAAGCATACACTTTCACGTTTTCTAAATCATATAAATTCTTAAGCTCTTGTTCAAATGAGGGAAGTGCAGTAATCTCATCAAGAAACAAGTAGAGTTTCTTCTGACGACCGTGCCCGTGAATTTCTCGAAATGAATTCAAAAGTTCATGAAGCGTTTTTCCACGAAGAGGGAGAAAATCAAGAGTGAGATACAGTATCGTATTCGGGTCGACTGATGCCAATAGGTGAGAAATGAGCTGTCTCAAAAGAGTAGTTTTCCCTATTCTTCTCAACCCCGAAAGAAAGATGACCTCTTTGAGTGGAAGATTCTTTTTCAACTGTTCCAAATATTTCGGTCTCGATATCCCTGTTTCGAACGATTTCCCTTCCCACCAAGGGTTCATAACGTGCCAATCTTGTTCCATATACTTATATAAATGCATTCTATTTATAAACTTTACGATGTCATCGTTAGGTTGAAGGTGGAACATTACGATGACAACGGTAGATAGGACTTCCTCAGACTACTACTGTTTATACTCCGGAACCATGTATGAAGGAACGTTCGCTCTTCTCAGAATATCTCCGACGTGAGACGTGATACCTACTCTTCCAAGTAGTCTTATTCCTTTCCCCGAACGTTGAGCTTCGATTGCGATGTCGCGAACAGCTTCCAGACCTCCAGAGCTTACGACGTGATCGATGTATTCGACTTCGACACCCTTCGGAGGCTCGACAATGGTAACTGTTTCAGAACCTTGAGGAATATCTCTGTTGAGTTGAACAAACCACGGTTGCTTACCGTCATACACCCACTCAGTCTTAATCGGAGTGTTTAATTTTGTTTGAGCTTCACGATGAAGAACACTTACTGCTTCCATAACTCGTTGAGGTAACGATATAGGCGCTCGTTCTCCCAACATATACTCATCACCAAAACCTTGAACTCCCTCGACGAGAACACTACCATCAACCATCGACAACGCCGCCCCAGAAAATTGCGGAGTTACACCTTCCTGATATAAAATTGAAGCGATATTCTGTTGTTCAAGATCTTTTTCTCTCCGTAATGTTTCTGTCGGATTCACGTACCCTCTTTCTGTCAAGTACAAACCGGGCATTTTCGTATTCGGAGCAGTCCTCGTCCAAAACTCTGCAGAATTAGTACGCTGACCGAACTGGAAAGGAGCAGAACCCTTCTTAGGAACGACCATCGTGAAAGGAACAGGCAAACCCACAGCTTCAGCGATAAGCAAACCGTACGCTTTATCACCCAAAAATGCACTATACCTATTAGGCCACGCCCACGAAGGTTGAGCAACAACATCACCGACGGGAGACACCTGCCAATAAATCGTGTGACCGCCCAAGAAACCACGCTTCCAAGGATGGATACTGAACTCGGTCCTCGTGTTAGCATCGCGAAGAAGTTCAGGATTAAACCAGTACGCCTTACCCAACATATCAGAACCAATACCTGCAGGAAGGGAAGCAACAGCGCCCTTCTCCAAAATAGACTTCAACTCGACACACCGAGGAATATCTTCAGGAGCGAACTCTATGATGCCATCAGTATTTCCGCGAATAACAACTCCAGAAACACCACCATCTTTCACGTCAATAGTCTCATTCACGATACAAAAAAGACCCTCGCCCGTGTGATGCTGAACTCTCGCAACGACCTCATCAACACTCTTCAAACCATAATCGAAAGGATGACCATCGGGCTGTTCCGGACGAAACGTACGAATATTCAAAGACTTTTCAGGAGATCTCGCAAACAACGATTCAACACCCTCACGCACACCACCAAAACGATGATTCACGGGATGACCACAAACAGCACTCATCGTTTGAACACCAGTAGGAGAAAAGCCAACAGCTTGAGCAACATTAAAACCATCAAGTGCAACCCGTGCAATATCCAAATCCTTACGAACGTTCAGAACGACCATAACGAAAACCCCCTATTACAAGAATTATTGTTCCTTCTTCTATAAATAGATTTGGGTAGTGGAGAAGATAGAAGTCACAATAGTCCTTGAGGAAAAGAACGTATCAGAAAAATCCACCAAACATCGGAGTAGGGTTATCTAATTTTTTGTGAGCGTCATACCCTACAATTTTTATATCACTTGAATCGTATTCCGCAACACTATTTTTCTTCGTGATGATTTCTAACTTAGGTAATGGTCTGGGTTCCCGCACCAATTGTTCTTTTGCTGCAGGAATATGTGGAAGGTAAATATGTAAGTCTTCAAATTTCCCAACTAACTCGCCCAAATCATACCCATGTGTGAGCGCAAGAAGAGTTGCGAGAAGACCATATGATGCTATATTGAATGGGACTCCAAGTACG
>CAYHWM010000157.1:0-2565 GCA_964359925.1 uncultured Methanosarcinales archaeon | reverse complement strand
TATACCTTTGCTTACTTCTCGTAGTTCACAATGGCAAAAAACAACCATTCAACCGTCGAAGAACGCATACGCAAGGGAGCAGAACAAGCATCCCAAACGATAGCGACAGAAGCAGAACAAGCAGGAACGGCACACGACGAAACACTCGAAACCATCAAGAAAGAACTCGCACACAAAACAGTCACGCTCGAAGAATACACCACCACGCTCAAACGATTACAAGCAGAATTCGAAAACTACACCAAAAGAGTAGACAAAGAACGAAAAGACTACGCACTCTACGCAACAGAAAACCTCATCATCAAACTACTCGCAACACTCGACAGCTTCGAACAAGCACTCACCAACGTCAAAGACGAAAACCACAAGCAAGGAATCCAACTCTTATTTGACCAAGTACGATCAACACTCGAACGAGAAGGACTCGAAAGAATAGAAACACTCAACAAACAATTCAACACGGAAGAACACGAAGCACTCCTCCTCAAAGAATCAGAAGAACCAGAACACTCCATCATCGAAGTACTCCAAACAGGGTACAAGCTCAAAGAAAAAGTCATACGCCCAGCAAAAGTCATACTATCAAAACAACAACAGGAGAAACATTCCACGAACACTCCTGAACAAAAAAACAAACACGTGGGAGGAAACTAACTATGGCAAAAATAATCGGAATAGACTTAGGAACTTCTAACAGCGCAGCGTCAGTACTCGAAGGAGGAAAACCAAAAATAATCCCGAGCGCAGAAGGAGCATCACTCTACGGTAAAGCATTCCCCTCAGTCGTCAGCTTCCTCAAAGACGGAACCGTCCTCGTAGGAGAACCAGCACGAAGACAAGCAATCACGAACCCAGACGGCACCGTTATGGCTGCCAAAAGAAAAATGGGAACAAAATTCACCTACAACATCCACGGTAAAGACTACACTCCACAACAAATAAGCGCGTTCATACTCCAAAAAATAAAGAGAGACGCAGAAGCATTCCTCGGAGACAAAGTAGAAAAAGCAGTCATCACCGTCCCAGCATACTTCGACGATGACCAACGACAAGCAACAAAAGATGCAGGAACGATCGCAGGACTCGAAGTCGTCAGAATCATCAACGAGCCAACAGCAGCATCACTCGCGTACGGACTCGACAAAGCAAACAAAGAACACAAAGTCTTAGTGTTCGACCTCGGAGGAGGAACACTCGACGTCACCATTATGGAATTCGGAGACGGAGTGTTCGAAGTCAAAAGCACTTCCGGCGACACCCAACTTGGTGGAACCGATATGGATGCGGCAGTCATCAACCACATCATCAAAACATTCAAACAAGAAACAGGATTCGATTTAAATGACGACCACGTAGCAATGCAACGAGTACGAGAAGCCGCAGAAAAAGCAAAAATAGAACTTTCCACGACGATGGAAACAGACATCAACTTACCGTACATCACCGCAACGCAAACAGGACCAAAACACTTAGCGATGAAACTATCACGAGCAAAACTCGAAGAACTCGTAGACGACCTCGTCAGAAGGTGCAAGAAAAGCGTTGATCAAGCAATGAAAGATGCAAACGTGACACCTGCAGACATCGAGAAAGTCATCCTCGTAGGAGGGCCAACAAGAATGCCAGTCGTCCAGAAACACTTAGAATCGTGGGTCGGAAAAAAAGTAGAGAGAGGAGTAGACCCAATGGAATGCGTCGCGGCAGGAGCAGCAGTCCAAGCAGGAGTACTCGCAGGAGAAGTCAAAGACGTACTCTTACTCGACGTCATCCCGCTCAGTTTGGGAATAGAAACACTCGGTGGAGTATTCACAAAATTGTTGGAAAGAAACACGACCATCCACGTACAGAAAAAACAAACATTCAGCACCGCTGCAGACAACCAACCAGCAGTCACTATTCGAGTATTCCAAGGAGAAAGAGCAATGGCAACCGACAACAAAATACTCGGACAATTCGACCTTGTAGGAATACCATCAGCACCAAGAGGAGTACCACAAATCGAAGTCTCGTTCGACATCGACGCGAACGGAATCCTCAATGTTTCTGCTAAGGATTTAGGAACCGGCAAAGAACAACGACTCCAAATAACGTCACCACACAAGCTCGACGAGAAAGAAGTCGAACGCATGAGGAAAGAAGCAGAAGCGAACGCAGGAGCAGACGAGAAACGAAAGAAAGACATCGAAACAATCAACACCGCAGACTCCCTCGCGTACACGACCGAGAAGACCCTCAAGGATGTTGAAGGAAAAGTTGATGCTTCGAAGATTGAAGCTGTGAAAAAGAAACTCGAAGAGCTCAAAAAACTACTCGAAGCGAAAGAACGAGACGTTGAAGCGTTGAAGAAAGCAAGCGATGACTTGACAAAAGACGCACAAGAACTCGCAATCGAGCTGTACAAGAAAACAGGCCCAGCAGGAGCAGGAGCTCAAAACCCATTCGGGCCGAACGGTCCAACAGGCGGAGCTCACGAAGCAGGCCATACCAACGCTTCAGAAACAGAAAGCGATAAAAAGGACGAAGATGTTGTCGACGCAGAGGTAGTCAAAAAGAAAGACAAAAAAT
>CAYHWM010000156.1:0-2676 GCA_964359925.1 uncultured Methanosarcinales archaeon | reverse complement strand
AGTTCTGCTCGTTTCGCGATAGCGATCATTCTTCGAGAGCGTTTCAAATGCAGTTATCAAGACATAGGAGAGTTACTCGGTGGCAGGGATCACTCAACGATTATATATGCTCTTGATGAGATAGAACGCGTAGGATTGTATAATCCTTCGAAAGAAAAAGTGGTGCGGTCTGATGGTTCTGACAACTCTTGAATCTCTCGCGAAAGAAGTATCAAGCAGTCTCCCGCAGAATGGAGACCCTCGGTTTATCGTGGAGTGTGTTGAAGAATTATTAGGACTGAAGTGCGACTCATTGAAGACAGGAAGCGGAGAGTCTCTGTACGTGCAAGCAGGAAGATCGGTGACTGCAGTTATTGCTAAGAACGTTGGTTGTTCTTCAGAAATGATAGGAAATGTGTTAAATATTTCTTCAGCGAGTGTCGATACTCTCATCGCAGATTTCGACGTCGTGAAAAAAACAGAATATGAACAGACAGGAAGTGTTTAGTTCATGAAATACCAAAAATTGTTAGGAGTGTACTGTCCTCCCACCATTCCAGAAGTAACGAGCGACGAAGAAGAGAAACAAGAGAAGACGAAAGGAAAAAATAGCCGTGAAGAAAAGAGGAGTGTTGAAGAAGGAGGGAGAACAACCCGAGAACAAGAAAAAATGCTCGAGAGTATGGTCAGTTCAACGAAGCAAGTAGTAGACGCACACACTCAACAACAGAAGATAGGAAAGAAGAGAGAGCATAAGGAAGAAGATACGAGAAATCCACCATACCAACAAAGAAAACCTCTTCCTCCTTTGCTCATCGCCGGAAGCGTCGATAATGAAACTGTGTCGTACGTTCACGAACCTCCCCTCGTGAGAAAGTATTATCGACCATCATCAAGTACGAAGAAGCAGGAAAGAGAAAAGAAAAAAGAAAAGAGAAGGGACGAGAAAGGTTCTTCGCAAAGAACACCGTTGCTCGACAAGAAGGAACGTCGTGCACTCACCGTTCAAGTGAATGCATACTCCGATTATGCTGGTGAAAAAGGAGAGGCGGGACGACCTGATATCGACGCAACGAGGAGTTGGTTGTTGATGGAGTCTCCATTGCAAGAACGGGTAAGGATGGCAACAGCGATGGGGTATGTTCGTTTTCAGACGAGTGGCGGTAGTCTCGACTTCGTCATAGGAGAAGTTGCTCAACAGTACAAAGTTCAAGTATCCTCGATGAAGGGTTCTCAAACAGGAGAAAAGAATGATTCTCTCCTCGCAAGTATCACGACAGCGTACGCTCTTCGCGTGAAAGCGAAAGTGTCCGAGAATGCTGTTGCTCGTCTTCTCGAAACGACAGAAGAAAACGTCGAGAAGTACGTCGCGTTGTGCAAGGGAGTTCTTGAAGGGAAAGTGACGATGGAGAACCTGAAAACGTACAGGTAGCGAGAAGAAAAGAGAAATAAGAATGGGAAAGAGAAAAGCTTATATACACCATAAGTGAATAGATATAAACTAAAGGTGTATAATGATCTTGACAGCAAATGAGAAGAATATTCTGCGGTTTCTCGCGACACGATGTGGCGAGGAGCACTCCATTAACGAAATAGGAAAATTGTGCGAGATAAGCCCTTCGGGAGCTCACAAGGTACTCCTCAAGCTGAAAAAGGAAGGTGTTCTGAAAACAAGGAATATCGCAAACATAAAGGTCTACGATCTTGATTTTGATGGAGAAACAACGAGAAGCGTTCTCGAACTCGCATTCCTTCCTGAACCCGTGAAGGGAAGAGTTCTTTTTCGAGCGAACGATGTGCAACCATTGAGAAGTGTTACGAAGGCATGCCTCTTGTTCGGGTCGTACAGTACTTCAAAAAGAAATCCTGAAGATATGGACATTCTTTGTATCATAGAGAAGAAAAAGTTTACTACTGTGAAGAACGTTCTTGAAGAAGTGAAAAAAAAGACTCCTTTACCTGTTCATGAAGTATTGCAAACAATGAATGATATTCAAAAGAACATAACTGGGAAGGATCCTGTTGTCGTGGATGCCTTACAAAAAGGAATAGTCCTGTGGGGAGCACGAGAAATCGTCGAGGTGATACAAACATGTCATCAGAAAAAATGAGAAAGTGTTTGGACGAGGGTGCAAGGGGTGGCGAGAGACACAAAGGAATAAAAAAGAAGAAACCTGATATGAAAGAAGCGAGAGAGTTTGTAGAGAAGGCACTTCATAATTTTTCTGCGATGACTGACTTTCACAAGCAGGGGTATAGTGATTGGTCAGCAAGTGCTGGATTTTACGCGTTATATCACGGACTTCTCGCCATTCTCGCAAAGAAAGGATTCGAGTCAAGAAATCAGTCATGCACGTTCGCGCTCGTAGAAGAAATGATACAAAAAGGAGAAGTTGATATAACCGAAGAAGAATTAATGGATATATACAGCAAAGACGTAACAACAGATATTGAGCACAGTAAGAAACTCTTCGACATTCGAGAAAAAATACAGTATTCTGCAAGAACAGAACTTTCAGAACAAGAGTTTGATGAGTTGAAGAAAAGAGTAAAAGCTCTTCTTGACAAGTTGAGGTTAGAAGTGGAACGGGGTGTCGAGTAATGCTCTCCCTTCACTACTCTGATAATCCTGTTGCGTTGTTGAGGAAGTATCTTTCTTCTTGTTCTTCTGATGAGCTTCCTGCGAGAGTTGCAGGC
>CAYHWM010000155.1:0-2677 GCA_964359925.1 uncultured Methanosarcinales archaeon | reverse complement strand
GATAAGTGGTCGTGGTTTGTGCAGTCTGGTACTTCTCTTCGGTGTACGTTGATGCACGGGTGTGGAAGGATGGGTTTGTGGAGTGATTTGTTTTTCGTTCCGTAAGGTCCAAACCTGACGGGGGTGTTCGGGCAGAAGAGTCCGAGTGTTGGCACTCCTTGAGCTGCGGCGATGTGCATCGGTCCTGTGTCGTTCGAGAGGAACACGTCGCACTTCTTGATGAGTGTGAAGAGTTGTTTGAGTGTTGTCTTTCCTGCGAGATT
The DNA here is from genome assembly GCA_964359925.1 of uncultured Methanosarcinales archaeon. Lineage (GTDB taxonomy): Archaea > Nanobdellota > Nanobdellia > Woesearchaeales > ARS49 > JACQMS01. The sequence goes on along the minus strand of CAYHWM010000155.1, from coordinate 2,414 downwards.
GTGCACGAGGTTTTGGAGTGTTGCTGAGTGTACGAGTTCTTCGTTGTACGCTCTCTCGCTTGGGCTTCCTACGAGAATGATGTGACAATGTTTCTTCGTTGTGTAATAATTAATGGTGTCGACGAATTTTTCTTTCGCCCACATTCTAGACTTTGCTGATTCTGCAGCTCCGGTGCATATTCCTATGATGGGGTGTTTGACGTGTTCTTCTTTGAGGATTCTCGCGGTGACGAGTTCGTCGTCGAAACCTGTGGAGAGTGGAACGAGGTTTTTTGGAACGACAGGATTAAACAATGGTCGTGCCATATCAAGATATGTCAAAACGACGTGTTGGTTGTCGTTGTAGTGAATCTTGTGAGTGTATAATCGTGATCGTGTTCCGTGGGTGAATCCTATTGTTTGTTTTCCGGTGAGGAAGGAGAGGAGTGCTGAACTGTTCAAGTATGGTTCTGCGTCGATAGCGATGTCGTACGTTCTTCGTAAGCTCCACATTTTTATCCATCCTTCTTCGAGTGTGTGAACGGTTGTAACAAAAGGAAGTCCGGTGTACACGTCTTTGTTTCTTTCTCTCGTCAGCACGTCAATCTTCGTTTCGGGATAGTGTTGTTTGAGTTGTTCGAGTAATGGTAACGTGAGGATTGATTCTCCTACTGCCCAGAGTTTGACGAGAAGGATGCTTCGTGGTTCTGTTTGAGAAATGTCTTTCTTCTTAGGAGAAAATACGGAGAGCACCATGCAGAGTGCGTCACCGACGTGATGGTCGATGAATCGTTGGAGTTTTACTTTGAACTGTTGGTACTGCATTCGTTTCACGATATCAAATGCTGTTTTAAATGTTGTGGGAGTGAAATGATACAGTTTCGAGAAAGGTATATAAGTAGGTTTGAATGGGAGAGAAACATGTCTTGGTTTCGAAAGTTTTCATTAGGGAAGATTGATACTGATATTCTTGAGTTGTATTACGAGATAGAATTGTTAGTCATCGCTATCGATGAGGTAGTGTCGCCGTATGTTCTTCGAGTGTCATCGCTCGCGTCATATGGTGATGTTTCTCGAACGAAGGAGTATTATGCGTTGTTGCGGATGCACTCTTTTTTTCTCGTGTTGAAAGAGGAGTATGAGAAGTGTTACTCATTGCGTGAGAATCAGAAGAAGTATAACTTTCGGAAGACTACTGAACGTATTGCCGAGAAGGAGTTGATGCGTGTAGAGTTGAAAAAGATCAAGCAAGTATTGGAACGTATAAAAGAGTCAGTGGATACATTGGAACGTTCCGGAATTGGTGGCAGGGAATTTGTCGCGTTGTCAAAAAGTATTGACTTGTTGACGAAAGAGGAGTCCCTGTTTGAAAAGCTGACCGCTGATGACGAGATAAAGGTTCGTTCCCTCATTCGAAGAATCTTGTATGACGCAGAGAAAAATAAAAAGAAGGGCATTGTATTGGTGAGCCAGTTTGGTGATCGTTCTCCGATATTATTCTCTAATACTTATTCGTTGGTTGACGTAAAGTATTTGGGGCTGGTTCCTGTACTTCGCCTGAAGGGTTTGGAGAAACGATCGTTGTTCTTAAACGAGCTTCACGAGGATGCTACGCTTCCTGTTCCTCATTATAACCTCCTGTTTGAAGGAAAGAATGTTCACGTTGTTCCGAGAGAGTACTCTTCCTTACTTCAGCCACTACTACATTCCGCCTGACTTTTTTGTTCCTACGACAAGTTTTGGTGTGCAGAATCCTATTGTTTTCTCTTCGAGTCCGAAGTGAGAGATATACTGATCCATCGTGTTGTACGTGTCATGTTTTGCTTGTTCGAGTGCTGGTGTGCGGTCTTCTGGCGTGAGCCAGTACCCTATTGTGTTTCCGACTTTACATTTGTTCATTAAGTTTTTGAGTGCTCTCTTTGATCCTTTTCTTCCCGTGCCGTGTTGCATTGAGTGTTCATACTGTTTAAATGTTGCCGACGAGAGATACAGTCCGTCGATTGGGTTGAGTGCGAGGAGTGCTATTCCTTTCGTTGCGCGAGTGTCGATCGCTCCTTTTCTGTACACGAGAACGTCGTCTTCTCGCGTGACCGTGTTGTGTGTCCAATCGTGATAGAGTTCGCAGTTCCATCCGAGTGTTTTGAAGAGGTGTTCGATGAAGAGTCGTCTTCTGCTTTTTGCACTGTTTTCTGCGTGTTTTGCTTATTGGTACGGTCTCGGTACGACGTTGTCGTTGTTGAAATCAGAGTGGATATATACCATTCCTCCGTTTTGTTTTCTGCTGTTTTCAGTTCCGTCGAGTGATGGGTGTCCTGTCGTGAAGTCAATGAAATGGTTTCCTTGACCGATATGGGAACGAAGCGAGTCTATTGCAGAAAGAACGTCTGCGATTACTCGTGGTGTGAAAGTGACGTGTTCTGTAACGAATCCTGTGA
>CAYHWM010000154.1:0-2690 GCA_964359925.1 uncultured Methanosarcinales archaeon | reverse complement strand
CTTCAACGATAGCAGGAACGAGTTTCAATCGACGTTTGAGGAGTCCGGCGTTCTTTCTCAACCATTCCTTGTCACAGAGGAGCCGGAATTTCACGTCGTCAACGACGATGTCGGAATCTGCGCGTTTGAAAAACTGTATTATGTCGTTCTTTACCGATTCGAGCTTCGGAAGAACAACCTCTTTTTTTACTCGTGCAAGCATTTCACGATACTTGAAACCTGGAGCGACGTCTTTCAAATAGAGAACTCCACGAATCAAAAGTCCCTCGTCGGTTTCTCTGTCAAAAGGCAGTTTCACGTTTTTCGCTCGCTTCTGAATCCTGTTTTTTAACTGTACTGCGTCTTTCAGTTTCGCAGTGCAAAAATAGAGCGTGAGTGGTTGTTCGTTCTCGTCGCTCATTCCGGTCTTCGCTTCGTCGAGTATTTCTTTCGCAAGCTCAGCACTCCCCTGAATAGCGTACGTGAGGTCTCCCCTCGTGTGAAAACCCCTACAAGCAAACTCTTCCGGCTTCCTCTCGGAAAGTTCTAACTCGTTCAAGTTGAGGAATTTCACCTTCCCTTTTGCAAACTCGATAAGCTCAAGAATTTGTTTTTTCATTCCTGGAATACAAGGGATTTCAATGCCGACGTCCCACGAAAACTTCTTTGCGAGTTCTATTCTCGACCATAAGTCTTTGTTGTACAAGTCTGCGTGAAACCGAATCTCGTCAAGACCAGCGTCAAATAATTTTTTGAGCCGTTCTTCCGTCACAAGATTCAATATTGTGTAAAGATGAATATGAAACTCCTTCCCGAATTCCTTCTTGAGAAGCTTGATGTACTCGCACACTCTATCAACGACAACCAAAGGGTCACCACCAGTAATACCCGCACCTTTTGCACCCGTCAACCTCGCTTCTTCGAGCAAATCTTGAACGGACTCCATCTTCCACTCGTTCGCGAACTGAACATCATGATACATCTTCTGCTCACTCACAGGACAATAATAACACTGCTTACCACAGAGACCTGTAACGAACAAGACGAGTTTTTCGCCCCTCACGCACAACTCACAACCCTTCGGCATCTTCCCCTTCACGAGAGAAAAACAACCGGTATCACGAACAGCAAAACTATCAGTATCGCGAACTATTTCAGACACTGCAACTTGCTTCGTTGACGACTCAGTTTTCATACACCAAAGACGAGGAGGAGGATATATAAATATGGGTGGTGGATGGTAGGTTGTGGGTGATGGGCTCTCTGGGCGGTAGGTGATGGTTGTTCATTGATAATAAATATATCGAAGCGAAAGATTTATACTGACAGTATACGCGAATTACAGTATGACAAAAAAGAAATGCGCAACCATCGAAGAGTTTTTCGGAGCGTGGCCAGGCGGTACTGAAGAACTAACAAACATAAAAAAAATTCTTGATGAGGATAGAAAAAAGTTCAAACTCTCAGAGGTGCGATTATGACCTCTTCCAACTCCGAACTCCTCGAACTCGTCAAACAAAGAATCCTGAGCGAGATGGTGTGCCCTCTGAAAGATTCCGCAACGAACCTCGTCTTCGGTAAAGGAAACCCTGAATCGCGCATACTTTTTATCGGTGAAGCTCCAGGAAAGAACGAAGACTTACAGGGAGAACCGTTCGTCGGGTCTGCAGGAAAACAACTCGACGGACTACTCAATACTGTGGGACTCTCGCTCGGTGACGTGTACATCGCAAACATTCTCAAATACCGACCACCAGAAAATCGTCAACCAACAACGGAAGAAATCAAACGACACACACCCTACCTCGTCGAACAAATAAGTATTATACAACCAGAAGTTATCGTTACACTTGGAAACTACGCGACGAAATTCGTACTCGCACACTTTGATCCTGATGGAATGAAAACTATTGCGGGAATTTCCTCGTTGCACGGAAAACCACAACACCACACCATCAACGGAAAAACGTACACTATTATTCCTATGTACCACCCCGCAGCACTCCTCTACAAACGAGCACTCACGCCCATCATCGAAGAAGATTATACAACGATGAAAGAAGAACTACGACGAGAAAGAGAACACGATACAACAGTGAAAAACAACCTCTCTACAAGTCCATAGCTTTCCGTATTTGTTGAATATCACCAACCGTCGTAATAAGTATTTTTTTCTGAAAGGGGGAAGTTTCAAAGAAATCAAGTTCGTTCTTTTCTATTCGTTCTTTATATTTTACTTCTATTGCTATCTTCTTTTTCCCTTGAACAACGATGAAATCTATTTCTTTACCTGATTCGTAGTAGTAATATACCTCATTCGTTTTCAAAGAAAGATATGTGAGATTTTCTAAAAGTGTTCCTGTATCTCTCAGCCCTGTAAAAACGTTTCGTATACCAATATCGGCAATATACACTTTTTTAGGGGAAAATGTTTTTTCGTTCAGTGAATGAGAATATTTCTCAACTATAAAGAAGAGGAATGTGTCTTTGAAGTATTCGACATACCGACGAACGGTATCACTACTTACTTCCAAAATTCTTGCCAGTTTCGCATAACTTATTCTTTTTCCAACTCTTTCACAAAGAAGAAGAAATAGTTTTTCTACGCTTCCCTTATCTTTAATATCATTGAGGAGAATAATATCTTTCGTTATTATTTGTTCAACAATGTTTTTTATGTACGACGCATCTTCTGTAAGAACATACTCTGG
>CAYHWM010000153.1:0-2706 GCA_964359925.1 uncultured Methanosarcinales archaeon | reverse complement strand
GAGTGTGAGGTAAGCACGTTAGGGCTACACCTCGCAGGAGCGTAGCGAGTTCAAAACGAGCGAAGTGAGTGAGAGGTAAGAAGTTCGAAAACTTCTGCACCTCGCAGGAGCGTTTCCTTTTCAGAACACGTACTTCCCGTGCTTCATAACGAACACTGAAGGTTCGCCGAAAACTGTTATTGTTGGCTTCTCGAGTAGTCCGTCGCAGTGCTGTCCGGGATGCTCGTATGGTGGATTGTTTGGAGGATACCCTCCACCGTTTGCGAAGTGAACTCTTCCTTTCTCGTCGAGAAGAGTGCTTCCTGTTAGGGCTCCTTCGAGGATTGCAATGTTTGCAGGGAATCCTATTTCTCCAATTCTGTTCCAGTCTTTTTTAACAAACACTTGACCATTGACGTGAGCTAACATTTCTTTGTCATCACAAAGAACATTAGTAATTCTTCCTCCGAGAGAATCATTTTCGACTACCCACGTTATAGGAGTACGAGCGAGAGCTTCAGGAATTTTTTCAGGCTGTCCCTTAAACCTTTCCATCTTTCCGAGAGCGGAATACGTCGCGTCCAGAACAATCCTCCCCTCTACTCTTGCAGGATACGTGTACACTTCTGCAGGTATAGGATTACAGTACGTTCCCACTTTTGCAATACCATCACTATTCCAGAACGGGTGCTTCTCGTGGTCAAACGTTACGAGAACATCAGTACCCATCTCCGTTGTTATGTGAACTCCCTGAATAGTCTTCAAATACTCGAATAACTTTGCAGAAAACGAAGGATCGTTTCTTACATCGTATGCCGAAGCGAGCAATGTTGGAGTTATTTCAGGAAGATTACCAAACTTCGAAAACGACAACACTCTCTTGCTCAATGCTCTCGTGAAAGAAACTTCCGTCACTGTCTGTCCATCGACCACCGCGTCTTGAGGAGTTCTTTTTGCCATAAACAAAACGTGAGAAGTTTTATTTTCTCTCGCGTCCCTTTCAGCACCTTTCAACATTCCTTCCAATCCTTCAGGAATATCTTTCAAGGGTCTTTTATTGTCATCTAAATTGTACGTCCTTAAAACACTGCAATTATCTGCGAGTGCCTCTCGTCTCAGTGCTCCCGCGAGCCAGTGAGTCGTTTCATCAAAAACAATAGTGAGAGGTTGATCGTGCTGATAACCCATATTTTCACGAAGCAGTTTTCCTGCGAGTGTTCGAACATCAATCATATTTTTCCCCCCGATGATAGTACTTGCTTTCCTCTTAAAATACTATCGATTTCTCACACTCCTAACACGTCCAATTCTTCCTTGCTGAACGAGTTTAACTCGAACGGGTACAAGAATATCGTCGACTTCTGCTCTTCTTTTTTTTCTTCCCAGAAAGTTTATAAAGAACAACAGTCCTTTCTTGGTGTATGGAGCGAACGTTTCACATTCTTATAGAAAAAGACGAAGACGGAGGATTTATAGGAAAGGCCGTTGAGTTGAAAGGGTGCATCAGTCAAGGAGACACTCTTGACGATCTTATGAAAAATATGAAAGAAGCGATAGAGTTGTGTCTCGAAGTTGAACGAGAAGAAAAAGTCTCTATTTCTGAAGAACACATACAATTTGTAGGAGTGCAAGAACTTGTCGTATGAAACTGCCACTCCTCTCTTCAAAGGAACTTTGTCACTTTCTTGAACGAGAAGGATTTCAGTGCCTACGTCAAAAAGGAAGCCACAGATTTTACAAGCATTCTGACGGAAGAACAACAGTCGTACCAGTACACTCTGGAAAAGATATGAAAAGAGGATTACTGAAAGGAATTCTTGAAGAAGTACACATCAGCAGAGAAGAATTTTTTGAAAAATACTCTTGAAGAACTATTCTTTCACACTCCTAACACGTCCAATTCTTCAGAACTCAACGTTTTCAATTCGAAAGGGTACAAAAAAGTTTCTTTATTCTTGTTGCTCCTCGTCGTCGAGAGTTCCACTCTCGGAATGAACGCGTACGACTTTTCAGTTCTTGAGCCGATAGCGTAGATTTCGTAATACCTTCCTTGATGTTTTCCCGCCTCGTCGTGAGTTTTTCTATCAATAATATCGCACAATTTGAAACCATTCTTCTTGTCGTAGGAGAAGATGATGAGCTCGTGCTTGTTACCGCACCTCACGCCCCACAACTTGCTCTTCGGGTAAAACTTGAGCGAGTGAGGAACTTCCTTGTGAGAACGCTCTCCTGTCGTGATCAAGTGAATAATGCCACGATACTTACCCAATTCTTGAACTCCTATCGTCGCATTCTCAACCTCCTCCTGCTTCCACTTCGACAATTCGTGAACGAACTCTTGAGAGACGAGTACGGGGGTCATCAACGTCGATTTCTTCATTGTATCAAATGCGCGGTCGAGTTTCTTCTTCAACGTTTTCAACGAAGGATTCTGGCGAACAATGCCTTCGAGAACTTCCAAAAAATGGGTGTAGGTATGCTCGACGTCAGCATACGAGTGCTCCGCCAAAGCGCGACCAGCCCTCGAGAGAATCGTTCCGAGAAGCAATGATTGTTCCTTGTTCAACTTCGCAAGTTCTACTTCCTTTGTAAGATACCACTCGAGTAGTTCCTCGTGAATGCCTGCAACTCTCGCAGGAAGCTCATCAGAAGAACAAGAAGAAAGATACTTCCTTAAGAGAACAACAGGATTATCAGAGTAGTGAAGGGAGAGCATTACTCGACACC
>CAYHWM010000152.1:0-2710 GCA_964359925.1 uncultured Methanosarcinales archaeon | reverse complement strand
CACTCAACACCGTCGGAAAGATACCTCCTTACGGAGCGCGCATCATACCAACAACAGGAACAAAACAACACGACTGGTTCGCAACACTCTCACCAAAAACAGGCGGAGACCCGGCAAAAGATTTTACGGTTCAATTGATGCCACGGTCGCACCTTCGACACCTCGCAGATATGAGCACGTCGAAAATATCGGCGCAAAACTACGGACTCCTCTTCGCACACGTCAGCACAGCAATAAGAACAATTATGGACGAAGAAGGACGATCAACCGAGAATGACGAGAACGTCAGCAGAGTGGGAGTGTACGGAAAATCAAAACACCCTACCGAACACCTTCATATCAAACTCTACCCTTGGACGGGAACGATAGGACAACCATACACTGTCGACTCGAGCTACGAAAAAAAAGAAGTACACCACGACAAGAAAACAAGCACGGACTATGTTACGATGCTACCAGTACACAAAACAAGATTAACAAAAGAACGACACTCACACCTCACAAAAAGATTCATCAAAGAACTCGAGTGATACGCTATGAAAACAACACCACACGTCACCTCCCAACCACTACCTGCCACTACCAACTCTCCACCATTCACTATCGATCTCCAAATGCACACGAACGCATCCGACGGAAAATACTCTCCGAAAGAAGTCGTCACACTCGCAAAGAAAAAAGGAATGAAAATGATCGCAATCACCGACCACGACACGATATCAGGAATAGCAGAAGCACTCGAACAATCAAAAAAGACAGGTGTTGAAGTCATCCCCGGAGTAGAACTCAGCTGTCACGAACCATTCTACAAACACACCATAGACATCCTCGGACTGTTCATCGACCCATCGAGCAAAGCATTAGGAATATTTATGGAAGCAAACAGGCACAACAGAATAGTCGAGAAAGAAGAAATACTACGAAAACTATCAGAACTCGGATACCACATAACATTTGATGAACTCCACAAAGAATCGGGCGAGAGTTTAGGAAGACCAGTCATTGCGAGAATGCTCGTAAAGAAATACCCCGAACAACTCACCACAGTGAACGACGTGTTCGAAAAACTCATAGGCGACGGGAAACCAGCATTCGTCAAAAGAGAAAAAACAACGATGAAAGAAGCAATCAAAATCATTAAAGCAAGCGGAGGAGTATCAATCCTCGCACACCCTGCACGATACGGGAACGACCACGAAACGATCATCGAACACTACGTTACCGACGGAGGAACAGGCATAGAAACAAACTACCCCAACGACAAAATACTCGGACTAACAAAAGAACGAAGCGAAGAATTCAACAACCACATACGACAACTCGCGAAACAACACGACCTCCTCCACTCTGGCGGGAGCGATTTTCACGACGAAGAAAGAAGCCACATAGGAGACGGAGGAGTAACAGAAGAAGAATTTAAATTATTGAAGAACCGTGCGGGAGAGAAGAAAAAATAAGAAGTAATCAATCCCTACGTAATATATCCCAAGTCTCTCAACCGTTTCGCCACTTTTTCTTCTTCTTTTCGTCAACTCTCTGGAAATTTAGGATAGTTCAAAAAGAAGGTGGTCGACCTGTTCAAAGGGAGGTTTCAGCACTATAAACTCCTCTCTCCACTGGTCACCCTCAAAACGTTCATTTTCTGAGGGAAATAAGACGACAAATAGTTACTTTTGACTCTTCCACTACCCACTGGACAAGTCGCCGTGGAGCTTATAAATAGTAAACGTTTTGGTAATGTGATGGTTGAAAACGAGAATGCTCTTATCATGTTTGAAGGGAAAGGCATCCGGCGATTGTTTCATAATGGTGAATGGTTCTATTCAGTTGTTGATATTGTTGAAGTTCTTACGGAAAGTCCTGCTCCGAGGCAATACTGGGGGGTTCTCAAAGGGAGAGAAACTCAGTTGTTAACACTTTGTTTACAACTGAAATTGCCATCTTCCGATGGGAAATACTATGACACTGACTGTGCGAACGTTGAGTCAATGTTCAGAATCATTCAATCTATTCCTTCACCGAAAGCAGAACCTTTCAAGTTGTGGCTTGCGAGAGTAGGATACGATCGTGTTCAAGAACTACAAAATCCCGAACTTGCTCAGAAACGAATGAAAGAAATTTATCGTGCGAAAGGGTATTCTGATGAGTGGATAGAGAAAAGAGTGAGGGGTATAGCTGTAAGGAACGAGTTGACTGATGAGTGGAAGAAGAGAGACGTGGTCGAAGGGAAAGAGTTCGCCATTCTCACAAACGAGATTAGCAAAGCAACGTTTGGGAAAACAGTAGAAGAATACAAACAATTCAAAAAACTTGGTAAACCAAACCAGAACTTGAGAGACCATATGGACGATCTCGAACTCATTTTTGGAATGCTTGGTGAAGCTTCAACGACTGCGATAGCAAGAGGGAAGAACGCGCGAGGATTTGAAGAGAATGAAACTGCTGCGAAAGAGGGAGGTACTATTGCTGGAAATGCGAGGAAGAATCTCGAAATAAAAAGTGGAACGCCAGTCAGCACTCCCGAGAATTATCTCGAAGAAACTGAAAGAGTGAAAAGGAAACGATTGAAGTAAAGCACTGAAATTCTTTCAACTCTCCCTTACGTTATAGTGTCGGCAGTTATTATTTAACAAGTTCTTTTGTAACTGCCAACGAATAACGTGAAGTTTTCTCACAAAACTATAGTGTCTTCACGTTATATACCCCAAAT
>CAYHWM010000151.1:0-2752 GCA_964359925.1 uncultured Methanosarcinales archaeon | reverse complement strand
AAATCCTATTTGAACTATTTTCTAAGGCGGATGTTGCCATAGGGAAGGCAGGAACGCTTGTGAGTATGGGTCGCGGACAAAACTCGAGTTTTAAATTGACAAAACCGAAGAGTTCCTTACGACCAATAAAAGAGTTTCACGATATAATGAAAGAGCGTGTCTAAAAATGAGCTATGAAAAAGACACGTTTTCTAAGAGGGAAAAAGTCCAGAAGCTTTAAAAATCACTCGCGACTCCCAAGTGGAGACGATACTGTGGTATCGGGGGTTTTAGTGTATGACGAAGAATGCTCAACCAATGTATATCCTTCCTGATGGTACTCAACGAACGATGGGCAGGTCTGCTCAGCGTAATAATATTATGGCTGCGAAGCTCGTTGCTGAGATTGTGAGGACGACTCTCGGCCCTAAGGGTATGGATAAGATGATTGTTGATAGTATGGGTGATATTACGGTGACAAATGATGGCGTCACGATTCTTGAAGAGATGCATATTGAGCATCCTGCTGCGAAAATGCTTGTCGAAGTTGCTAAAACTCAAGAAGAGGAAGTGGGTGATGGTACGACGACCGCCGTTATTCTTGCTGGAGAATTATTAAAAGAAGCAGAAGCACTCCTCGACAGAGAAATTCATCCAACAGTTATTGTGAGAGGTTACAGGCTCGCGTCGATTAAAGCGTTGGAATTCCTCAACACCATGGCGAAACCGTTGGTCAAGAATGATACTGCAACGCTCATAAAAATTGCTCAGACTGCGATTACGGGTAAGGGTGCGGAGAGTGCGAAGGACGTTATTGGTCCCATCGCCGTCGAGGCAGTGCAAAGGGTTATTCAGGAAACTCCTCAAGGGCTCGTGTATGATAGGGACTTGATTAAGATCGAGAAAAGTATTGGTGGTAGTGTTGAGGAAACGAAGCTCATTGACGGTGTCGTTATCGATAAAGAGCCAGTACACCCGAGTATGCCTGTCTTCGTTCAGAACGCTAAGATCGCATTGCTTGACTGCGCTCTCGAAATAAAAAACACTGAAATTGACGCAAAAATACAAATTACGGAACCTTCTCAAGTGCAAGGATTCCTCGACCAAGAAGAGAACATGTTGAAAAAGATGGCTGACCTCGTTACCACGAGTGGAGCGAATGTCGTCTTTTGCCAGAAAGGCATTGATGACTTGGTTCAACACTTTCTCGCGAAGCGTGGAGTGTACGCTTGTCGTCGAGTGAAGAAGAGCGATATGGAATCGTTAGCGAAAGCGACTGGCGCGAACATTATCACGTCGATTCATGATCTTTCACCTCAAGATTTGGGCGGTGCGGGTAGTGTTTCGAAGAAGGCTCACGGTGATGAGCAGTTCACGTATGTTGAGGGTTGTAAGAATCCTAAGAGTGTCACCATTTTGGTGCACGGCGGTACGGAACATTCCGTTGATGAAGTGAAGCGGTCAGTGACTGACGCGTTGGGCGATGTTGCTTCAGCGTTAAAGTCAGGAAAAGTCGTCGCTGGTGCTGGAGCTCCAGAAATGGCGTTATCTATTGGTTTGAGGAAATACTCTGCATCGTTATCAGGTAGGGAACAATTAGCAGTTCTCGCGTTTGCTGACGCTATGGAAGTCATTCCTCGAACGCTCGCAGAAAATGCTGGGCTCGACCCTATTGATATGTTGACTGAGTTGAAAGCTGCTCACGAGAAAGGACAGCAATGGGCAGGCATCGACGTGGTCACAGGAAAGATTGTTGACGCGTGGAGTGCTGGAGTTATCGAACCGCTCAAGATTAAAACGCAAGCAGTGTCGAGCGCTTCAGAAGTTGCTCAAATGATCCTCCGCATTGATGATGTCATCGCGGGAGAACCACCGAGAGGAAACAACGCAACCACCCCCCCAGATATGGGTGGAATGTGACTGAAGAAACAACTACGAGCAACGATGCTGACAGGAGAACTGCTGAAGAGTTCATAAAAAAAATTCCTATTGGACATTCTGAAGTTTTTGAAATGACTGATCGTCGGTGGGACAATCTTGTCTGGAGAGATTTTCGAGAGAACAGGGACAGGTATGAGGTTGTGACGATTCCCGCGGTCGATTTAGAAAAGCATTTCGAACAGGTGAGCACTCCCGAGAAAGAAGCAGAGTTTTGGAAGGGTTGGAACGCAATATCGGGATTTTACGCTCGCGACTCTGAAGAACACGCGTGGAGGGCATTGTTCAAGAATATGTTTGACACTATGGGAGTTTCTCCATCTACAAGAGTTCTCGACATAGGGTGCGGTGCAACTCCGCTCGGAAGGTTTTTGCCAGTTCCTTGCTTGTTTGCTGATGTGAATGAGAAAATGTTTCGTGCCGGTAAAATGTTCGGAGAAGTTCGTGGAGTGGTGTCAAGTTATCACTCGTTAAGTATTCGTGATTCGAGTCTCGATGTTGTCCTCGCATGTAATACTCTCGACGAGACTGCTCATCCGGAGAGCGTTCTGAGGGAAGCGTATCGAGTACTGAAGCCGGAAGGATATTTTATTGCTCTTCAGGATTTGATTCCGAGCTGGTACGCTACGGTGATGAAAGAGTGGAGAAGAACGGGGAAGGATGTTGTCGCATACAGGAAAAAGCTTGATGATAAACCGTTAGAAGAAAAGCCTTGCCTTGGTGACGTGTCGTTCATCGATCAGAGTAGAGCTATCGCTCTTGGTATTCAGGTAGCGAATGATGCATGTATGCGACAACATCCTTCCCCGTTCTTCTCCACTCTTTCATCACCGTA
>CAYHWM010000150.1:0-2845 GCA_964359925.1 uncultured Methanosarcinales archaeon | reverse complement strand
CTATCCGCGCGAAAGAATACGTGTGCCCGTCCTGCAATCACACTGTCGAGAAGAAAGCGTACGAAGAAACGCTCACGGCGAGCATCCAATATGTTTGTCCAGCGTGTAAGAACGAAGGAGAAGTTTCGACGCTTTTCAAAAGAAAAAACATCAACGGAGCACTTACCCTCAGAGCACAATGCGAGAAATGCAAAGGAAATATCGACATCACGAAAAAAATGAAAGAGCCAAAAAAGAAAGGTATTAAAACGACAGAAGATATCCCTGACGATGATGAATGAACCAACAACTTCTGAAGACAAACCATTAGAACAACGATTGATAGGGCGAGATCTTTCAGAAGTCACTCCTGAAGAAATCCGAACACTACGAAACGAAGGATTTTCGTATTTAGCGAGAGATGTACGAGCAGGATTCGGATGCACGACACTCGCTCAAGGAACAATACTAAAACTGTATTGTAGTCGCGAAGATTGTTGGAAAGACCAAGACAGGAAAACAACCCCGTTCAAAGGAGTTCCCGTTGAAGTGATATCGTACGAGCCGATAAGAGATCCCGACGCAGAAATCATCCTTCCTGGAATGACCGCGTCAAAACTACCCTTGCGATACCTTTAAAAACAGTTCCTCGTTCTCAAACTATCGAAGGGGCTGTGGGGTAGCTTGGTCTATCCTGCGTGGTTTGGGACCATGCGACCCCGGTTCAAACGCAGTATACCAGCAATGATAGCTGCTGAAATTCCGGGCAGCCCCATCTTGCTCACGGAGAAACACGATGGCTAAAAAGAATCCTTTTGGAAGCGTCAAACGATACGGTGCGCGATACGGAGCTACGACGAGACGTCGAGCAGGAATCATCGAAGCAGGATACAGAAACATACGATTGAACTGCCCCTACTGCGGTAAGAAAAACGTGAAACGATCATCACTCGGAATATGGGAATGCGCAAAATGCAACTCCCGATTCACAGGCAGAGCTTACGAACTCTCAGGAACGAAAACTCAAGAACAACCAACGGAGGCGAAATCATGAACTACACCTGCTTCTACTGCCAAAAAGAAGTATCAGAAGAAATAAGAGGAAAAAAGATACGATGCCCATACTGCGGAAACAAAATACTCATCAAAGCGAGATCAATAACGACAAAAGTATTCGCTCACTAATACCATAGTATGAAACTGAATCATTTGAGGGTACGTCAATGAACTACACAGCAACACTCACCATCCAAGAAGCAACACCAGCACTCGAGCAAGCACTTCGCGTCGCCGACAGGACAACAAGAGGAAAAAGCGAAACGGTAACGAAGATGACGGGAAACACTCTCACTATTACTGCAACAGCGACGACAGCTCCAACACTACGAGCATCACTCAACGCGACACTCCAAGCACTCACCGTAGCAGAAAAGGTAACAGAGGTGCTTGCATAATGGTTCAGCGAGACGATGAAGGAATACGACAACTCCAAGCACTCGAGAACAATCTACAACAATTACTCTCACAAAAACAACAATTCCAAGGACAACTCTTCGAAATAGTATCCGCCATCGAAGAACTCGAAACGACAACAGAATCGTACAAAATACTCGGAGGAATACTCCTCAAAAAAGATCCCGCTGAACTAAAGAAAGAACTCGACGAGAAAAAAGAACTCTTCGAAATAAGAATTCAAAGTATCGAAAAACAAGAACGGTCAACCAAAGAACAAGCAAAAGAACTACAACAACAAGTACTCAAAACGATGGAGAAGTGAAAACATGACAACCTTCGAAGCAATAGTCGCAGCACTCCAAGAAATAGCAGGAGACACCACACTACCAAAAAATGTGAGAAACACCGTTACCAGTGCTATGACGATGCTCGGAACACAAGAAGAACCAAGAACGAAAGCGAACAAAGCACTACAACACTTAGAATCACTCTCAGAAGAATCAAACGTAGAATCATTCACACGCTCCCAATTGTATAACATTGTGAGTATGTTAGAAACGGTACAGTAGAGATTTATTACGGTTCTTTTACTCTGAACGAATCTTTTTCCTTTCTCTGAACTCCGCCCATGATACGAACCGTATTTTTTCTTTTTCTGACAGGATGCATATTGTCATATGATTGTTGAAAAGATAAAGAAAGCACTTTCTCGTCATGGTAAGCGTCGGATTTTTTCGCGAGAACTCTCCGAATTTCTCCCTGCAAATGTTTCTTTGTTGTTTTCTGCATTTTCTCGAACAGTATACTTTCTGATACCATTGGCACACTTCTGTCAATCTTTTCTCTTTGCACGTTGATTTCATCCATGCAAGAACACAGCGTATTTCTTCATACATTATTGAGTCATCCTTGAGTCTCTGCTGTATCTCTTTCATGGCATCTTTATGGCTTGAAATCTTTGACCTGATGAGAAGAATTTTTTCTTTTGGCAATATCTTCCATACTGAGAACTGATTCGCTTCGATAAGTTTTGCAAAATGTTCACACACTGTTCCTTCTTTGATGTTCCTTTTCTCGCTAATTTCTTGAATGGTAAACCCTTTTTTGAACAAGTGGAGAGTCTTTCTCGGGCTGTACTCGAACGTGTCGGCTTCATTTCTTCTTTCAAAGCGTTCTTGTTTGTTCACGTTTCTCACTTCTTGTTCTTTTTCTATTGGAAAATAGTTGTTGAATAGTTTTGCGTAGTGTCGACGGTATTTGTATGTGTCAGCATTTCTCGAGTATGCAAACCAGCCCTCGAAACGAGCAACAGTATCTTCTCTCTCAATGACTCCTTCTTGATATGCTTCTTTCATCTCTTCAAAAACTCTCTCAAACTTTCGCAAATTCTTCTTTCTCAACAATTTATGAT
>CAYHWM010000149.1:0-2894 GCA_964359925.1 uncultured Methanosarcinales archaeon | reverse complement strand
CCTCTCACCCTCTTTCGACACCAATGATCGACACTCGACAAGCTCTTTCCTACAACTATCAACACTCAGACGAGCATCACGAAGAGAAGTATTCGCCACTGCGGACTCTTCTTCGTGCATCTTTAATTGCTCTCGAAGTTCAGAAACATCACGCGCTTGCTGAACTGCAACAGAATGCTTATGCTCTTCATCAACGGGTTGAAGACACACAGGACACGTGACGAGAGAAGAAACCTTTCCACCACTCACTCTCAATGATTCAACACGAGCATTCACGACAGCCACGTTCTGAGCGCACTGAACAACTCTCTTCTGAGCATCATCAACAACCAACAAAAACGAACACTCTCCCAACTCCAACTCTCTCACACGCTCACCAACACCATCAGGAACAACACCCAACGCATCAAGACGAGAAGAACACTTCTGAATGTTCGAAAGAAGAAACAATTCATGCTCCCTCAACGAAAGAACACCACGCTCACGCTCACGAAAAGATTCAACTTTCTTCTGAGCAGTATCAACAACCAACAATAACGAACACTCTTTCAACTCCAATTCTTTCACTCTTTCACTGACTCCATCAGGAACAACACCCACTACTTCAAGACGAGCAACACATTTTTGAATGTTAGAAAGAAGAAACGATTCACGATCCCTCAACGATTTCACACCACGCTCACGCTCACGAAACTCATCAACACGCTTCGACACCTCATCAAGATGAGAACGCGCCACTGCACAACGCTCACGAGCAACGATGAGAGAACGCTCAGCTCCGACGAGCCGAGACTTGACGACGACAATCTTCGCATCAACATCCGCAACAGCTTTCTTCTTGTCATCAACATCACTCGTAAAACCCTCAAGAACTCTCACTCGCTCTCTCACACTTCTCGCAACAATTTTTGCGTTTTCCTGCACGCGCTTATACTGGTCAATGAGGAACAATTTTCTTAACACGTCCAAACGCTCATCAGCACTCTCGAGAAGAATCCTCTTCATTTCTTCCTGTGGAGTGTACACGGTAAAACGGTAAAGAACATTCTTACCCTTCGAAGCCAACGACAAAGGATACCCAAGAATTTTCAACATTCTCGCCTTCAACTCAACAACAGTCAAATCCTCTTGCACACCATCAGTCTGAAGAAAACCCGCCTCTTGACCAATCGTCAAACCAACCCTGCGCAAAAACCTGCCAATACGATACTTCACACCATCAACCTCGAAATCCAAACCAACAAAACCACGATCACAACCATGACGCAACAACGACGAACCAGACAATTCCCCACGAAGAACACCAAACAATGCAAACTCTACACCGAGAAAAATAGTTGATTTACCCGCGCCAACATCACCAGCAAGAAGAAACGAACCAACCGGAAAAACTACTTTCTCATCAGCATAACTACGAATGTTATTCAGTTCCAAAGACTTCAACAACATACCCCTTTACCTCAAACAAGAGAAACACGAAAGAACACTTAAAGACTTCGGTAGTGGAGAAACACAATCATTAAAAAGACGACGCCCACACCACCACGAAGAGGGAAAGGAAGAATGGCGAAAACAACACTTTACGTGTACGAATTTTTGAACGGTCAAGCGTACGATCTCAGAGCGACACCCATCAAAGAACCACCACTCCACGCCATTCCCGAACGACACCGACTCGCAGGAACACTCGAAGGAATAACAAGAAAAGAGTTCGACGATGATGAAGTACTGGGGCAAGAAAAACTCACAGTCTTCAAATCAGACGAACTCTTAGCATACCTCTCCGCCGACGGAAGCAAAGGAACACTCCAAGCACTCGTGCAAGAAGACGTCAATAGATTCAGCATCACAAGAATCGTAAAACAACCATACAATCAAGAAGCACTCCGTCAAAGCACCACATTCGCAGAACTCCTCACAACGTTCGCACAAGTACCCGTCAAAGCATACGTTGCAACCATACAACCAGGCAACGTCCACGAACCAGCATACCGCAGACTCGTCCTCACAAGACCTAACGAACAACCACCATTTCAGGGAACGAAAACGTTCAAACAATACGACGGAACAAAAGCACAAGCATTCACTCACACGAGGGGAATTCACGGATCATCAACAGCCACCATCACGTACGCAGGAACACTCACACTCACAAGAAAAGCACTCGAAAAAAGATACATCGCGTACGAAAAGAGAAAAAAGAGCAAGTGCGAAACAAAAAAAGACTCCAAAGAAACAACGACGAACAACAATGTATCACCCAAGAACAGGAATAGAAATTCCTTAAGGAGGAAAGAATAATGACGCTCAACATATATGAACACATCAACAATCAAGGAGAATACTCACTCAGAGCATCAAGAGAAGAGTTGCCACCAAGAAGAAACCACCTTGTTGGAACACTTGAAGGAATAACGAAAAGAAACTTTGAAAGAGGAGAACGACCATCAGAACTGATACTTCTCGTGCGCAGAACCTTGGAGTTACAAAATCTTGAAGTTGCAACTATAGGAGGAAAAGATATTCCCGTAGAAGCATATTTTGTGAACATACACGAACAAGGATTGATATCTGAAAAAAGACTCGTTCTTGCAACAGAACAACAACGCATACCATTCACAGGAACAAGGGAAATGAAACGTTACTTAGGTAGTAAAACCCAAGAATTCGCAGGGGTAAGCACATTGAGAATCTCCGCAAGAGTTGCCATTGAATACGCCGGAAACCTTGAACTGTCAAGACCAATGATTTCCAGAATACTATCACAAGCACAAACATTCTTCCCCGCCAAAATAACCTACCAACCACAAAGAAAACACCCTCCACGAAAAAGAATCAGCGACGGAGATTTCATGGAAGGAATATAAATAGAGAAAACACCCTCACACCTTCGT
>CAYHWM010000148.1:0-2909 GCA_964359925.1 uncultured Methanosarcinales archaeon | reverse complement strand
CGCAGAACACACACTTCCTATTTTGTGGAGTGTTCCTGTTCCTTTGTGTTCGAGTGTGAACGTGAACTGTATCGTGTTTTGTGATCGTGGAGCTGTCTTGAATGCAGTCATTTGGAGTGGTCCTCCTGACGTGAATGCTTGTTTGTCTTCTCCGACGGTGCATACTCCGTTTGGTGTTGGTGAGAGGATGTTTTTTCTGACGCAGAGTGTTGATTGTGCGATTGTTTGGTATTCGTAGCATGCTGTTACTCTGAATGGTAGTGTGAGTTGTGATCCTGTGACTGAGTTGTTATAGTTGAGGTTTGGAAAGTCTACGTATGTTGGTCCTCCTTCTTGGGTGTTGCCGTTCGATAATTTTTTCATTGCGAGGAGGTCTGATGATGGATTTTTGGTGAGTGTTGCTGTTGTTTGTTGAAATGATTCTTCTTTGAACCCTCCGAGTGTGACTTTGACTCTGTCTTTTGGTACTGTGTGTTCTCCTTTGTTTTCGAGCTTGACTTGTACGTTGAAGACTTGTTGTCCTGCGTCGTACACTTCTGCCATTGGTTGTCCTTGTTCGAATGATACTACTACTCCTTCCATTCCTCCAATGAATGGTGATCCTTGAGTTCCGTTCGCTGTTCCACCGCTACAGGATACAAGGAAGAATGCGGTGAGAAGAATAACAGTGAGAATGCTATACTGTTTCAGGGATTGTTTCATAATGACCTCTTTACCTTCTTTTTCGTGATTGTGATGATTGTTCTTTTTAAAAGTGTCGAATTCTCGTACTCTTGAAAAACGATATCATTACTCACTCAGAAGTAGTGTATAAACCAAAAAGTTTATATACTGTTCATTCATACAAAGAGCCATCACGGAGGAACGAACCATGATAAAAGAAACACACATTGAAAACTTACCATTGAGCGCTCCTGTTTTCGAATCATTTTACACTGGTCGTGCGAAAGATGGCAAGTATACTTATTTGATGCCTCAGATTATTGCTAAGGGTTTGACCCCTTTAGGTATGGCTGGAGTTATGACTCAGAGAGTTGTCGCTCCTGAGAGTGTGAGAGATAACTGGTTGAATAATTACTTCTTTACTGTAGATGGTAATCCATGTCATCCTGATGGTCGTTTCAAATTCGTTCCTGATTGTTCTCTTTTGAGAGCAATCACTTCTGAAACAGTATTAGTGAATGGGTCAATACCTTTGAATGATGGAGTATACGAATCATTACAAGGAACAGAGTTCAGTGCTACTGACAGAAAATTCACAGGAAAAAACTTGACAGAGACCGAAGCAAAGAAAGACCCATTCTGGCATGCTTTCTCGAGAGGAAATCAAGAATTACAAGATGCTTACGTTGAAAAAATATTCAAAGTTTTAAGAGATGTGTATAAAACAGATACGGGCATGCCCGTATTTCCTGGATCAATTCCAAAGACGCCCTCCTTGCGGGCTTGGTTGGTCGACAGGGTTGTCGACTGCGACGGCTCAGCCGCCTACGGCAACGGCGACCTTGACTACGACTACTCCCGTCTCGTCGCGGTAGTCGGCGCCGGAGGCGCAGTCAAAGAACTTCCGCGAAGCGGAACGCACGAAAATTTGGAAAGCGTTCTCGGAACAACACTACAACAATCCTTAGATACAGGGAAACCCTTTGAGTACCAAGGAAAAGTTTATTTCTCAGTCGATAAAAGTGACATACCAGTATGATTTTTATACTGAGTCTTTTTTCTTTACTTTTACCCAGCTTTTGGAGTCAAAGAACAAAAAGTAATCTTTTGTCCTTTGAACTATGAATGCTCGGACTACACGCCTTTTCACGACGGCGACTTGTCGCTATAAAATTCAACTACGACACCTTGTTTTTTATTGTGTGAAGTGGTGGTGAAAAAAGTTTAGTGAAACTGCTACTCCTTGCGGGCTTGGTTGCTCAACAGGGTTGACAACTACAACAACTCAGCCGCCAACGGCAACAACAACCTTGACAACAACAACTCCCGTCTCGTCGCAATAGTCGAGTTTCAGAAAGCTGGGAATTATTTTTTAAGGAGTTTAGTATGGTTGATATGTACGAGAATATTGTATCTTTAGAAAATCTTGAGCAAGCATATGAGAAAGCAAAAAAGGGGAAGTCTGGGAAGAAATACGTTATCGAGTTTGAGACTAATCTGAAGGAGAACCTCAAAGATCTCAGAGAAGAACTTGTTTCTTTCACGTATCGTCCTTTACCATTGAAGAGTTTTGTCATTCGAGATCCAAAAACGAGATTGATTAACAAAAGCGATTTTAGAGACAGAATTGTTCATCACGCATTAGTAAGAGTCATTGAACCTCTCTTTGATAAGACATTTATTTGCGATAGTTTTGCGAATCGGAAAGGAAAGGGAACGTTGAAAGCCATAGAACGATTTGACTATTTCAAAAGAAAAGTGTCAAAGAACAATACGAAAAACTGTTTTGTTTTGAAAGCAGACGTGAAACACTATTTTGAAACGGTGAACCACGAAATACTGATGCGTCTTCTATGGAAAAGAATTGCTGAAGAAAAAGTGTTATGACTCGTAAAAACTATTTTGAACAACTTCACGGTTCGCAAGGAGGGGGGGACGAACGACGTGTTGGTATGCCTTTGGGAAATCTCACGAGTCAGTTTTTCGCCAATATTTATCTGAACGAGCTCGACCAATTTGTCAAAAACAAACTACGAGCAAAATGCTATATTCGGTATGTTGACGATTTTGTTATACTGCACGAGTCTGTGAACGTTCTGGAAGAGTGCAAAAGAAACATAGACTTCTTTTTGAGCGAACGTTTAGGTCTTGATCTACACCCTACAAAGTGCAAAATACTTGATTTGGTAAAAGGAGTTGATTTCCTCGGGTTCAGGATTTTTTATTATCACAAACTGTTGAGAAAG
>CAYHWM010000147.1:0-2943 GCA_964359925.1 uncultured Methanosarcinales archaeon | reverse complement strand
GAGGTGTTTGGTGATGAGCTTGACGTTTTATGATGTGCTATTTTTTTATTTTTTTTATCTAATAGATGATCGCGATGAGTACTCTGTTCACGTTTTCGAATCTTATTTTTCCGGGGTCTGCGGATGGGTTGTTGTCTCCTTTCACGATTGCGTACCATTGTCCGTCGTTTCCTATTTCGGTGATTCTGTGGATGATGGGGTATTCGGAGTATGGCGAGTTGTAGC
Source organism: uncultured Methanosarcinales archaeon (assembly GCA_964359925.1). Taxonomy (GTDB): domain Archaea; phylum Nanobdellota; class Nanobdellia; order Woesearchaeales; family ARS49; genus JACQMS01. The sequence continues at coordinate 2,718 of CAYHWM010000147.1, read as the reverse complement.
TGATGATGTCTCCGACGTTGATGTCTGATGCTTGTTTTGGTACTATTTCGAGTGCGTGGGAGGTGCTGTCGAAGACTGGGTCCATGCTTTTCGTGTCTGTGAATTCTGCCCATATGACGTTTGGGATGTCGAGTTGTACGTGGTCTTTGTAGACTTTGATTTGTTCTGGTTGTACCCAGTCGGAGGGGCTTGACCGTTCTCTGTTGTCCGTATTCGCGACTGCGATGCCGTTCAAACTACCTGCGAGGATTCCTGCGAGGAAGATTAAGCCTATTCCGATTGTTAAGAGTGAGGTTCTCATCATATTCACCATTTACCCCTATGGAGTGGCTACTATATAAATGTTTCGTTTTTGATACTATTGTGGAGTGGTATCTGATGATAAAAGTTTATAAACGGGGCTGATGATGAAGTGCCTATGTGGGAAATACTGATCGCACCGGAACAATTGGTACAATCATTTCAAAAACATGGACTTCCTTCTCCGGAATGTTGGTATTCTGTTAGGAGAAACAATTTTCGTAAAATACTTTTTGGGAGACTTCAAATACTTCCAGGGCCACTTTCTCCGTACGTTGCACAGTTGAATACAAGCGTACGCGGATGTCCTGAATTAGAATATGATGTTCACCTTCGTTTAAACTTTGCTAATGCTGAAAGAGGCATTTCTTTTATAGGAAAAAGAGTACAGGAATTGGAAGCTGAAATAACTACTGATGATTCCCCGCGCCAGTATCTTGATTGTTTAGATCGTATCAGTTTTATAACTGAACAAGCAACACTTTTTCAACATCCAGAAAGATTATTCTAAGTTGAAATGCCTTCTCGAACTTTCAAAGGAAAAAGTTTACCTGACTGCAACCGTCCCCTTACACCTTCAGAAATTCAAGCAATCAAACCATCTCTTCTCGCTCTCCTCGAAGCTCTTCCAGATTTACAACCTCCATACATGAAAAAAGAACAGTACGTGAAAATTTTACGGGAGAGATTCTGAGTTTAGAGACCTAAATCTTTTCTCGTGAACTTCTTCCCGTTTGCGATATTCTGCTCAAACTCGCGTAGTCGTTGATACGAAACTTTTCTGATACGACCTGCTTTAATGTATTGTAAGCTTTCGACAAACCGTCCTACAAGTTCATGGTCGACAGCTTCCAGTTTTTTGAGTCTTTCGTATTCTGCTCTTGATATTGTAACCATTTCTGCTCGCATACCTTGTATGGGGGAAAACTGTTATTTAACCGTATCGAAAGTTCGTCGCTCCACTGGTCACTGTCTGAACTCACTGGTCAAGTCGGCACAAGGTATATAAGTATGGGCGATAGTTGATTTCTTACAAATGGAAAAACAACTTATCGTCAAGTTACACAAAACGTTCGAGAATTGTGCTCACGAGAAAGATGGTGTAGAGTTCTGGTACGCGAGGGATTTGCAGGTACTATTAGGGTATGATAAGTGGGAGAATTTTGCGAAAGTAATCGAGAAAGCGAAAGAGTCTTGTAAAAATTCAAATGTTGATATTGATGACCATTTTCCCGACGTCAGGAAGATGGTTGACATTGGTTCTGGTGCACAGAGAGAATTGAATGATATTGCACTCACAAGATACGCTTGTTACTTAATCGCACAAAATGGTGATCCTCGTAAAGAAGAGATCGCTTTTGCACAAAGTTATTTCGCTGTTCAGACAAGAAAGCAGGAATTAGTTGAACAAAGAATCGCTCTTCAAGAACGTTTCGAAGCGAGAAACAAGCTTACCGCTTCAGAAACAGAACTTTCAAAACTTATCTATGAGAGAGGTGTTGATGATAAAGGATTTGCAAGAATCAGAAGCAAAGGTGATGAAGCACTCTTTGGTGGTTATGATACAAAACAAATGAAGCTGAAACTGGACGTTCCACAAAAAAGACCGCTTGCTGACTTTCTACCAACTGTGACAATAACTGCGAAAAATCTCGCAACGGAAATAACCAATTTTAATGTGAAAAAAGAAAACCTTGATGGAGAGCTACCTATTACTGGTGAACACGTTAAGAACAATACGAGAGTTCGAGGATTGCTCGTAGAGAGTGGTATCGTTCCTGAAAACCTCCCACGAGAAGAAGACATTAAGAAAGTGGAGAGACGAGTTGGGAAAGAGGAGCAACGTAGTGTTCAGTCATCGAAAAAGAAAATACGGCGAGGTGTTGAGCTATGAAACAGAACGTTAAAAAGAACATCGATGAACAGTTCGAGATTCCGTTTTGGAAAGAGTGGTTGGATGGTGATCTTCTTAAGCGGGAGGAATTGGTGGAGAATTTGCCGATTATGAATAGTATTGTTCGTATAGGCGATCTACCTGAGACGTATAGGAAGACTGCATTGACGACATTGCTGAATAGTTTCTTTGAAGATCTTGAGTCTGCGGTTTACACGAAGATACGAATAGACGAGGAGAAACAAAAAAAGAGATGAGAGATGCGACGAGAATGTTGTATGAGAACGCGGTAAGTGTGGAATATATTGTTTGATCATTTTTCTGAGGTCGGGAAAACGATAGATATGCCAAAAGGTGCAACGAAAGAAATAGACGAGTACCTACTCACAAGATATGCTTGTTACCTCATCGCTCAAAATGGAATACTCTCGGCGGAAGAGGTAGATTTTTAAAACGATTCGCCGTTTGGTTCGTATATGACTCTTGACATTCGTAAGTGGGTTTTGCAGAACGCGTTCTTGCAT
>CAYHWM010000146.1:0-2973 GCA_964359925.1 uncultured Methanosarcinales archaeon | reverse complement strand
CGTGCTATAGTTTTGCATACCTTACTCTGTTTGAAAAAAGGAGTGTTAGCAGGCAATAGAAGTCGAGGGTAGGGGGCGACTCAAACCTGCTAACACTTTGGGTTTCTTCACGAAGAACTACTATATAAACCTTTCGGTGGATAGTCACCTTTCGGTGGTAACAAAAACGTGTTTCTTTGGAGTGTGAATATGAAGAGAAAAAAAGGGCGACAGCCTCCAGCCTTTCACGAAATGATCAAAATTCCAGAGGAATTTTGGCACACGAAACTCAAAGAGTTTCGTCGGGCTGGCGAAAGGTTGCGGGCGTGCGCTTCGCTTAGCCCACATAGTATCAAGGCGACAACCGGGCGGAGCCGTCTGCGGACAGCTTGCCCGTTTGTCGCGAAGGTTTCGCTATCGCTCAATCCCTCAACAACAAGGCGACAACCGGGAATTGAACCCGGGCCACAAGAGCCACAGTCTCGTATACTACCACTATACTATTGTCGCCATTTGAATAAAGCAGAGAAGACAATGAGCGGTATAAAAAAGTACCGTTCATCGATGGTCAGAATGCGCCGATTGTTTTTGTTGGTATGCCAATGAGCCAACACTTGCTATCACATTCGGAAGTCCATAACTAAGAACACTCGCGCCAACACCGAGAAGCAATCCTGCGCCCCACGCACACGTTCGATAAGACTCTTCCCAGCAATGGCCTTCATTAACGAAGTCTTGAGTGAATAATTGAACACCACGCATACCTAACGATGACGCGGGAGAATATTTGAAAGTTCTCGACGATTGATACGTTCCGACAGGGTCGAGTATCATTTCTGCTCCACCAATAAAAACGTCAGCCAAGTTTGATACTCCGCGAGTGACGGAACGTACTCGACGATCAATTGTATCCAACAATCCTGCAGAAGCCATCCCAGTCATAAGTCGCGTTCGACCAAAGAGGAAGTATAAAAAGGTAGCAGAATTGAAGAGCACGTCTGAAAAAAGTTGCAGGGTCGGCGTAAGCTCCATTCTGTTCGGCGTGACGAACGCTCATTCTTGAAAGCGTTGAAGGCATTGAACCTTCGCAACCACCGACGATAGCATTCTACTAACGCGTCCCCGAAGGAACTTGCTCCCAGCCGAGGAATGACCGTTGCACCGTTCCCCGCACGCAAACTCGACGCCTTACAAACAACCCCTCACGGAGCGTTTCAGCATCTCACAGCGATCGTGCGGGACGTTTCGTTTCTGTTCCAGAGCCATCCATTACTGGATCTCGCATTAGCACGAGTGGCCTTTCACGGGAGTGGAGACTTTCCTCACCCTGTACGGGCGAAGCTATCTACCAACCCTGCAAAGAATCTATGTACTGGAGTATATATAAGACTTTCGGGGGTTGATTGGGAGAAACCTTAAAAATAGACCCTCACAGAACGAACAAAGAAGACAAGCAAATGCGCTCGTAGCTCAGCTTGGATAGAGCGACAGCCTTCTACTGCATCGTCACAAGACGACCAGAAGTGAGCTGTAGGTCCGGGGTTCAAATCCTCGCGAGCGCGTGAGGAGCGAAGCGACGAGCGCGATCACGAGGTAAGCACGTTAGGGCTACACCTCGCGAGCGCGTGAGGAGCGAAGCGACTGGAGCGGTCGAGAGGTAAGAATTTCTATTAAATTTTTCCACGAACAATCCCGAAAACGAAAGACTTAAAATGAACTATGACCAATACTCAAGTATGCCTGCAAAACGGAATACTTACTTGTTGAGAGAAGGAACAACGTCAATCACTATCCTGTCATCGTTCTATGGACACCAAGCGAGACCAAACACTCTCCACTTCAAACAAGACCTTGATGTTTCCTACTCGAACGGAACGCTCTGTTATTTCAGCGGAAGACCAGGAAAAGGAGACCAAATTATGACTGTCAAACTCGTCAAAGGAAAACCTTACAAGCACTCATACAAAAACTCCTTAGAACTCACCGTTACTATTTCTTCAAAAGACCAAGAAACGTTCACTATAGGATTCACGTAACACGCAAACATCTAAAAGAGTACGAGTACCGAAACGTTCATAAACAATTCTCAACAACCCATCACACAAGGGCGCGTAGTCTAACGGCTATGACGCAAAAAATCTGGTCGTTGAAGGTCTCATGGTCTAGTGGCTATGACGTCGCATTCACATTGCGGAGATCCCCGGTTCGAATCCGGGTGGGACCACTCTACTCGACCAGATTTTTGCGCACAAAACAGGGTTTTGTTGCGTCTCGTTCACGTCGAGAAGGTCGCCAGTTCAAATCTGGCCGGGCCCATCATACTTTTTCTACAACTGAACACTCCATCGGCTCTGTAGCAAGTCTCACTTCGTTCGGTGTTTCCGCCAGTTCGACTCCATCCACTGAAGGTGATTGCTCTACGTCCCCGTAAGGGACGACCCCCCGTTACGAGCGTACTGGAGAACAAAAAGAGTCTCACGAATAGGCGGAAACACAAACTTGTTACAGAGCCCACTCTATCGCAACCTTAATAACTCCCTCCTGAAGTGTTTCTCGTATGGTTGACATTCCTGCACAGATTAAAGAGATAGAAGACGAAATGTTCAAGACTCAGTACAACAAAGCTACAGAGCACCATTTCGGAGTTTTGAAGGCGAAAATAGCGAGGTTGAGAGAGAAACAAGAACTCAATAAGAGGAAAGGGCCGTCAACAGGAGGGTTCGCCGTCAAACGATCAGGAGATGCTACCGTTATCCTCGTAGGGTTTCCGAGCGTAGGAAAAAGTACGTTGTTGAACGCTATCACGGGAGCAAAATCCGCCACTGCGGCGTACGCGTTCACGACGCTCACCGTCATCCCCGGAGTTCTCAGGTATAAAAGTGCGAAGATACAGATTCTTGACGTTCCAGGAATTATTGCGGGAGCGGCGAGCGGTATGGGAAGAGGTAAAGAAGTGCTCGCAGTCGCGCGATCAGCAGACCTCGTCTTATTCGT
>CAYHWM010000145.1:0-2985 GCA_964359925.1 uncultured Methanosarcinales archaeon | reverse complement strand
CTCAGGAGCATACCATCATGAAGAGGGATGGGACCTGAACTACCTCGAACTTTCCCAAGGAACAAGATACTACCGAGTGAACGTCATAGGAGTCGTCGTAGCAACACTACCGGAAGAAGATGCATACTACCTTGATGATGGAACAGGAACGATACTAGTAAGAAACTACACAGAACAACCACTCTCCCTATCCACCGGAGATTTTGTCCTCGTCGTAGGAAGAGTAAGAGAAGGAGGAGGACAACGATACCTCTCATCAGAAATAACGAGAAAAACAGACCCTTCATGGGTAGCGTTCAGGAAAAAAGAACTAGAAAAAGAACCACCACTACCAACAAGTTCAGAAATAAAAACTCGAGAATCAGAATTGCCAATGACGAAAACAGCAATAACGTCACACCAAGAAAACCAAGAACACCTCGAAAAATTATTATTAACGCTCAAAAAGGACACAGGGTCAGGAATCAGTATAGAACTCCTGTTATCCATAGGAATACCCGAAGCGATGCTGACAAACCTCCTCAAAGACGGAACACTCTACCAACCAAGACCAGGGTATATCAAGTTAGTAACGTGAACAGATAGTGAAATATGAAAATGTGGGAATATGAGATTCTTTTGACTGGGAAACGTTACCACCTACCCGAACACTAACGGGAACACTTTCACGAGTAACGGAGTAACAAACACTTCTAACGCGGCCGCGACGATAAGAATTCCTGCAGCCCATAACAACAATGTGCCGACGTCGATAGCGATACGCTCAAAATTCTTCGAAGCCATATGATGCCTCACGACCGCGACTGAAAGAATGCCACCAGCAAGACCCCCAACGAAATAACCCGCCATTTCAGGAATGCCGTGAACCCAGTACCTCGTCAACGTTATCGCTCCAGCATAAATAAGCCCGCTTGTCGCTCCCGTCCACCCCGTTCCAGCGAGAGCGAAGTGCTGCTTCGCAAACGCGCCCATAGCCGCACCAAGAACGGAAGCGTTCCACGTCAGAATAATAACGCTCCACTACCGTACAGCAACGAGAACACGATTGCGGAAACAAGAACTCTAAGATTGTTTAACGCGATGAGAACGAATGCTTTCTCGGGAGCTATAGCGTTCCCTGTAGCGACATTCCTATTTAAATCACCAATCGTTTGCTGCTGAAGAACGAAAAAAGAAGTTCTCGTTGCATCAGGTAGTACAAAATACCAGAAAGCGAAAGCACACAACATACCAATAAACAACGCGAGGAAAAAGATAATGAGCTCTTTATGCTTTACCAATAATGAAAATTCGCTCCTCTCTTCGAGATCAAACTTCTCTTCTCTCACAACACTCCAGTAGAACAAAGGTAATGCGCCCATCACCGCGAAAAAGACCATCACTAAAGAAGCGGAAGAGCCGAAGATTTTACCCGCTAAAAACATACCAACAGAAGCGTAGACGAACCCTAAGAAGAACAATTTTGTCGCTGGCCACTTACTCGACCACGGAGAAAGCCAAGACTCTAATACCATACCGTCCTTCACAAGGAAGCGTATTTAAATAGCTTCCCACTACTCGCTTCTTATGACACTATCACCATTCATTCAACGATACAGGTCACTCGGGCACACTGTCGTGTTCAAAGAACCAGTACCGACGATACGAGTGAACACTCTCTTGACAACTATTGATGAACTCAAGAAACGACTCGAAGGAGTACAACTTACCAAAATACCTTTTCTTAAGAATGGGTATGTTGCTTCCACGAAACACTCGCTCGCGAGCACGACACCATACTTACTCGGACACTACTACATTCAAGAAACCGCCGCTCAGATACCTGCAGAAGTACTCGGCCCTCAACAGGGGGAGAGCGTACTCGACTTGTGTTCTGCACCTGGAGGGAAAACGACTCAGCTTTCTCAACTGATGAACAACACGGGAACGATACACTCGTACGAATCACAGCATCACAGAATACCGTCGCTGTTAAACAATCTTGAACGAATGAACTGCACAAACGTCATCGTCCACGAAGAGAATGCACTTTCCGCTGTGGGATCGTATGACAAAGTACTCCTTGACGCTCCTTGTTCGGGAAACCTTGCTGCCGATGAACACTGGTTTGAGAAAAGAACAATAGGAGGAGTACGAGAAAATTCTGCACGACAAAAAGAACTCCTCGCTCACGCTATCACTCTCTGTAAACCTAGCGGTGTTATTGTTTATGCTACGTGCAGTCTCGAACCAGAAGAGAACGAAGAAGTCATCACTGACGCGCTCAAAAGACATTCTGATATCGTCGTCGAGAAGATAGACCTTGCTGTGGGGAGTGCTGGATTGACGACATTCCAAGGAACAACGTATCACAAAAGTATGATATTGACGAAACGATTCTGGCCAGACGTGGAGAAAACACAAGGATTCTATATAGCAAAACTAAGAAAGGTAGGAAATGAAAAGGTGAGAGTATGAGTTCCATCCAACAATATCAAGAATTGTTGAAACTGCTCCGCATAGAGTCGCCATGCACTATTTCAACACTACGAGACATTCAAGGACGATTATACTCCGCTCAACAATCACACCTCATCACAGGTAAAGGAATAGTCGCGAATGGAACCTGTCTTGGCATCAAAGGAAAACAATTCAAACCATCGAGCCATTTGCTTCAACTGTTTGGGAAGACGTGTACACGAAAAACAGTCGTTAACGAAAAAGGAGAATTCCTCGTGACTTGTGGTCGCGATGCGTGGAAAGAAAACATTACGGTTACTACGTGTAGCGACGGTGACTATACGCTCATCCTCAACTCACACTCCGAAGTGATAGGACTCGGATGGTACAGAAACCGAAAGGTCGAAACGATGTATGACATAGGAGATTATTTACGACGGGAAAAGTTCACGAAGAGAAGAAGAAAGTAGACCTATTTCTTTTCTTCCTCAAACCCAACTTTGACAGATAAGTAGAAAAGTGTTCTTAGTTTGTTTGAATTTATGA
>CAYHWM010000144.1:0-2990 GCA_964359925.1 uncultured Methanosarcinales archaeon | reverse complement strand
ATTCGCGATCAAAGAAGTACTCGTAACACCTGCAAAACAAGTAAGAGCAGGAGAAGCATTACTCGTCAAAGCAAGACTCTCAAACAAAGGAGCAAATGACGAAGATGTCAGAGTAGAAGCAAACGCCGAAACGTTGAACACGAAACAAGCAACCTACACAACGTTGAACGCAGACGATGAGAAAACAACAGAAGAGTTGTTCCTCCCTATCGACGCGTGCGCAACAGCAGGAAAACACACAGTCACTGTCAAAGCGTCATACAATGACGGAAAAGACAGCTCAACAGCATCATACGATGTAGACATCCTTGCAGGTAACTGCGCAGGAGCAGGAAGCAAAACGTCATCCAAAACATTCTTGGAAAACGCATTGCTCGTCCTCGTAGTGCTCGTATTAATAGTAGCACTCATCGTAGGATTCAGCAGGTTGAGAAACTCAGACGAAGACTAAAACACTTCGTACCCTTTGTTTTTTTATTTTTCTTTTTGTTTTTCTCACATAAAGAGAAAAGGAGTTCATACGCCATGACACCAACAAAAAAAGAACACGTACCACACCTTTACGAAGGATCACTACCATCAGCAGTAGCAAAAGATTTCACATTCCTCACAGTACTTGTATCCAGAGCAGAAATGAAAGACCCGTTGAGTGTGAAGTATGGACATTCTGGAGACATTCCTCAAAACGCATACGACCGTGCACGACAAAGTGCTCTCGAAAGTGCCGTAGAAGGATTTCGGATGAAAGAAAAAATACCTGTACACCTCCTTGACGAACTCGAAATCATCGCAGACGTACGGGTGAAACGAGACACACTCGGACACGACTTGGTCACTTCTTTTGGAACAAACATGCTCGTGGCGAAAGCAACGATCGTCGTAGAAGCAATAGGGTACAAACGAATAACAGGAAGTGCCCCATCAACGGGAAATTATCTTTCACAGATGCCTTGAAAAAAGATCTGAAAAAAATAAAGAAAGAGTGATGAAACGATGACACAACACGATACAACAACCATTGAAGGACTCCCTTTCGACGTTGATGATATCAGCAGAGCATTAGACTCCTGTGAAACATACCTACACGACAAATCACGACCAGTACAATTTCAACAAGAAGGAATCCCTCTAAAACCAACTCCTGAAAGAGGATACACTGCGAGAATGGACGTTCCTGTTTTTGTTGCAGGAAAAGATGCAGGAATACTACACGTTTGCGTTTTCCGACCAGGAGACGGAACGGGAAGCGACAGAGCACCATACCGAGCAGAAAACCTCATCATCCCACAATCATACCAGCACGAAGAAAAACCTTGGAGAGTATACCCTAAGAAAAAAGACTACATTGTAGAAGCATGCATTCCACTCTTAACTATCAACAAAAAAGGAGTTACTTACTTACACACCATAAGTCTCGAACAACTCGCCGTTGACCATAATAACAATCGAACAATAACAAGAGACTGGTATATCGGATCACCGCCAGACGAGTACTCATCAGCAATATCAAGGAAGGGAATGTTTGTCGAGACAGAACCACAAATCATTCTCACCTGCGGATACCGCAGAACAGGAGAACGATTCGGAGACCCTCACGCAATCTACGCTCCACGAGGAGGAGTCTATGATAACGTCATCCAAGTAGCAGGCTTTGTAGCGATCACCGACAAGAATAATCCACTCTGCGAACTCTTCGAAGAGAAAGGAGTAACGAGAACGACGGAAAGAAAGAAGTAAACTGCTCTCAATCTTCACGTTCTATAAAAAAGAAATAAAAAAAAAACGCCAGCGCTGGGACTTTCACACCTTCGAAACGCCGACCGTTTCCGAAAGGTTTTTGAACCCAGAAACCATTACTGGTAACAGGTTTTCAGGCTGTCGGCTTACCTGGTTAGCCTACGCTGGCATTTTGCCGAGTTCGCGCTCGGCACATTTTTATTCATCTCAGTCTTAAAGAAGCTTTCTCATCAAAATCCGAAACCCTTCCGAGCCAACCGGAACGTTTACGGTTCAGCCGGAAAACATGCCGATTTTATTCGCCATTTCCGAAATCCTTCCGGATACACCGAAAAAAAAAGATGATTTTTTAAACACCTTTCCTGTTGCTCACCAGAATGGCTGATTCCGATTTCAAAAAGAAGTTCCTCACACAGTGCACTGCGAGTCCTGAGAAGCACTACCCTACGAAAACGTTGAGAAGTCTCGGATTTGTGAGAAAGAACTGTCCAACGTGTAAAAGGTTTTATTGGACTCAAGATTCTGCTCGTAACGTGTGCGGTGACACGTTCTGCGTCGGAGGATTCTCATTCATAGGAAAACAAATCGTCAAAAAGAAACTATCGTACACCGCTGTGTGGGAACAATTCTCGAGCGTACACAAAACTCTCGGATATACTCCTGTGAAACGATACCCTGTCGTTGCACGATGGAACCCGACAACAGACTTCGTCATAGCGAGCATCGCAGCATTCCAGCCCTACGTCGTCACGGGAGAAGTAGCACCGCCAGCAAACCCTTTGACGATACCACAATTCTGCTTACGATTTCCCGATCTGGATAACGTAGGAGTGACCGGTTCGCACTATACCGGATTCGTGATGATGGGAGAACACGCATTCGTCGAACCGAAAAAGTACGACGTGAACAAATACTGCGCAGACCACTTAGAATGGTTGCAGAAAGGTTTAGAGTTGAAACTTGAACACGTCACGATTCACGAAGACGCGTGGGAAGGCGGAGGAAACTTCGGCCCATCCGTCGAATTCTTCTCAGGAGGAGTAGAACTCTCCAACCAAGTCTATATGCAGTACGAACAAACTGCAAGCGGGAATCGGGATCTGAAGATTAAAGTGCTCGATATGGGTCAGGGACAAGAAAGAGCTGCATGGTTCTCTCAAGGAGTGCCGAACAGTTTTGAGTCAACATTCCCCGACGTCATCAAAAAATTAAGAAAAGAAACAGGAGTCGGGTACGACAAAGAACTCAAAGAA
>CAYHWM010000143.1:0-3009 GCA_964359925.1 uncultured Methanosarcinales archaeon | reverse complement strand
ACGAGTTATGATTGTATTGTTCTCATTTACGTTGTATATGGAAAGTTGAGAGGCGAGCGTGCACTCTTTCTGAACTGTTCTGTTGTCTTCACTTCGTCGGTCATACTTCATAAAATTCTCCGTCGGCAGTGCCAATATTTTGGTTCATCCTTGCCTGTGCTTTGCGATTGCAGGAGTAGTGATCACTGCCCTCTGCGGTCGCAGTGCACAGACCAAAACATCATCCGAAAGAGTCCTTGCCTCTCGTCGGTAGTACTCGAATATAAAATGATAACAGAAGAAACATAATCAGTGACGATGCTTTCCGCGTACATCATGCCGAAATGTTTATATTCTTTCACTCGTTTCTTACAAGTATGACTGGTATGGGGATAGTAGTTGTCGAAAAAACGCTTCTCGAACGAGTGAACGAACTCTCAGAACGAGTAAATCGAGCGGAAACTACTTCAGTCGTCGCATTGAGCGACTTTGGTTTTATGTGTCAAGAAGCTGAGAACGTTCTACGGCTCAATGATTGGTACCAATTACGAGGAGTTGAAGGAACAACGTTGAACGTTGTACCCATCCAAGATTTAGAATTACGATTGTACGCTCGAAGAGACGCGGAAGAAGCTCCTGCTCGTGGTACGTTTGCGAGAGTGTATGCAGGATTCCTCTCAGAATCGCCAACGAGTGGAGGAAAAACGTCGCCACCAATCCAAGTGTTTTACCTCCGCCAACATCACAGTCTCACCTATTGCCCTGACCAAAACAAAGTAGAACAACTCTACGAATTACTCAACAGAGACGCAGTAACAATCCTCGCCGGTAAAGCTCAACGATGGACAAAATTCTCTCGAGAATTCCGCACTGACGCGCTACATCAGTGGGAGAAATTTTATGAACTTAACTATGTTGCGCTTCACGAGGCAGAATCTTCTAATGCGCGTAATACCTTTTTCTCAGCAATAATCGGAGGGACTGTTGCTCTTGTTGCAACACTCTATAGTGCCTACACTCGCCCTGGTGTCGGTATGAACTTTGCCGCGAACGTTGGATTACCACTTGTTATTGGCGGCGCAATGTTTCTCATAGCAGGAGTAATGGGAGAAAAATACTCAACTTCCAAAAAAGCGTTACAAAACGCCAGCGACCCTCTGAGTGGCGCAGCAATACGAGGGTATCTCGCGTCGAATATAGACCTCTCTGAAGGATTGTCAGCTCTCGGAACTATTGTGAAGTATAAGAGTGAATAGACTTTTGATGATAGATGAGTATTCATCCTCCACAACCTACCACCCACTACCCCTTCAGTCTCGTCGCTACCTCGTCGCTGATGACAATAGCAACCTTTAAAAACAACCCCCTTTTCCTCATAAGCACGAAGCATCCTGATAAGATGCCCTGACGAAGCTTGACGCGTTCTTTCAGGGTTTCGCGAAAGGAACTTCGTGTAGATGGTTTATGCCAGAAAGAGATCAACCAAGACATGGTAGTATGCAGTATTGGCACAGAAGCCGTTCGCACACGTTGCGAGCGCGCGTGAAGTACTGGCACCCATCAAAAAAAGGACTCCTCGGATTCCCAGGATACAAAGTAGGAATGAGACACGCAATGGTTAAAGACGACAGGAAAAACAGTCTCACTAAAGGAGCACTCATTTCTTGGCCAGTCACCATCATCGAATGCCCACCAATAAAAGTAGCAGGAATACTCTGCTACGAAAGAACAATAGAAGGAATAAAACAAAAAACGTGCATCCTCGCAGACAACCTTGACGCTACAGCAAAAAGAGCAATCACACTACCAAAAACGACAACGAAAAAAGAACTATCGCTCCAAGGAATATCATTCCTCAGACTTCTCATCCATACACAACCAAAACTTACAGGATTCAAAAAAACACCAGAATTCTTAGAACTAGGACTCGGAGGAACACTCCAAGAACAAGAAACATTCGCGAAAGAACACCTCGGAAAAGAAATAGCGATTACCGACTCATTTACTACAGGAACACTCGTTGACATCCACGGAGTAACGAAAGGCAAAGGATTCCAAGGACCAGTCAAAAGATTCGGAGTACACATACGACACCACAAAAGCGAGAAAACAAAAAGAGGACCAGGAACACTCGGACCATGGAGCGGAGACAGATCATGGACCGTAGCACACGCAGGACAAATGGGATACCACCTCAGAACAGAAAACAACAAACTCTTACTCTCCACACAACCAGGAGCTAAGATAACGCCCGCAGGAGGATTCCTCCACTACGGACAACCAAAAACGACGTGCGTCATCATCAAAGGATCAGTCCAAGGACCAGCAAAAAGACTCGTCACGCTCACCACAGCATCAAGAACAGGAACACAAACAGGAACAGGGGTGACATTCTCACATGTTGCTTAACATCATCACGCCAAAAGGAGAAAAAACGGGAAGTATCAAACTACCGTCACAATTCTCAGAACCAATACGAACAGACCTCATACAACGAGCAGTAGACACCTACTGGGACTCACAACGACAACCATACGGAGCAGACCCTGAAGCAGGAAAAAAACAAATCACGTGGATGTCCAAACGACGACGAGACTACAAAGCAACGTACGGTAAAGGACAATCAAGAGTGCCAAGAAAAACACTCGCTCACAGAGGAACATGGTTCCACCACGTCGCAGCATTCGCACCAGGAACCGTCGGCGGTCGAGGAGCACACCCACCAACAGCGAAGAAACTCTTCGGAAAAAAACTCAACACTCAAGAAAGAAGAAAAGCACTCAGAAGCGCGCTCGCAGCAACACTCTCCAAAGAACTCGTGACTCGTCGAGGACACCACCTCCCACCAACGTATCCCTTCATTCTCTCAACAGAAACAGAAACACTCGGAAAAACAGCAGACCTCGTAACAACGCTTCACACTCTTGGATTTGAACAAGAACTTGCACGATCAGCAACACGATCCATTCGTGCAGGTAGAGGAAAAAGTAGAGGAAGACCATACAAAACAGCAACATCACTCCTCCTCGT
>CAYHWM010000142.1:0-3016 GCA_964359925.1 uncultured Methanosarcinales archaeon | reverse complement strand
CGTTACAGAATAGGAGAGTTCAGAGCATTGTACATAGTGGAAGATACGCAACAAATCCTGTCTTTGAAGGAGCAACAATCACGTACGCGATGATGGGAAGATTCACGTACGCAAAACAAGGAGCGGTCTTCCAAGTAGAAGAAGCGTGGTCGGGAAGATTCCGAGATGGGAATGCCCCAGTGACGATCTCGGCCGATCCTGCACTTTCTATGCGCGCACTCTACAATGAACGAATGATGGGAAGAACTGCTGATGACGATGTTGTTGACAAACTCTGCGGTTCAACTCCCCGAGAAACTCGACAATTACGACGGTTCATCGCACGATTCCCAGAACTCGCAATACAGAGCGCTTCACTCGGAGCATCAGTTCCTCGAGGATACGGAGAACGACCATTCAAAGAAACACCGTATGAACACTTGAGTGCAGTCAAGCCATTGAGGATGTCACTCGAAGTACGAGCACAATCTATGATTGACGGGAAAACGTACGTGACAACGGCTACTCACGAACAACGATATATGCACATCACAAAAATCGAAGAAAAAGATAGCCTTCCAGAAGAAAAATATGTTACTACTGCAAACTTCCGTAGACCAACACCGTGGGCGTTCTTACAACCATTCACCGGAAAACTAATCACAGGAGTACCGCTCTCGTTCAACTTCGGATATCCTGGATACGAGAAGACGACGATGGCGTGCTGGAAAGCACAACGATGGGGGAACAGTACAGGAATGCTCATTGATCAACCAGATAAAGTATACGATGCACTCCTTCTTTCTGAACGATCGCCAAGAGACTTCGTTAGAGACCTTATCGCTGAGGACGTTCTTACACTTCTTTCAGAAATGCAAAAACTTGAAGACTTACTCGAAAGAACTCCGGCAATGAGCCAACCAATCATGTCTCCCGACGAACGAAAACAAAAAACGGAAAAACTCTTCGAGTACGCGAAAACGAACGAACTCTTTGGGAACGTTCCCGTTGGAAGTTCTGGAAAAGCGTTTGAAAGAACGTTAGGAAATCCTCTGATGATATAACGTTCAGAAGTTACAAGAATCTCGTCACACTTCAGGATAATACAAATACTTGAGCACGGTTCTCGCTTTGTAATACTTGTACGTTCTGACTGTTCCGGGGGTAATTGTTTAATGGACATAAAGAATACTACGTCGTCGCCCATTCTTCTCGTGTTTTCGTCATCGCTTCAGCACTCGTGTCCGGTTGGAAGTTATGGCGGAGGAGCGCGAGGACTCGTTCAGCGAGAACATCTTTTCTTGTTGAGTGTTTCGTTGTCACGAGTGCTTCGAGCGCCTCTTCCATGGTTAGTTTCTCGTCGAGCTGTCCCGCGTAGTACGATCGTTCTGTTCTCGGTTCTGAACCGTTGTGCTGGTGGACGAGCGTTCTCGCTCCGTACGCTATCGTGACTGTTCCTGAAGGTGTTGTTGAAGCGTGTGAAGTGTGAACTGCGTATTTCCCGTCGACTCTCCCGAAGGGTAACGCTTTCGTGAAGTCGTGCCATTGAATGTGACCGTACCGTGCAGGAATATCTTTCGTGGTGAGAAGTGTGGAAAGGTCTGGCGACGTTCCTCGAGGTTGAAGAATTGCTGAACGATCAAGTGGTTCAACACTTACACTGTCGAGGAGTTCGTTGAATCGTTCATCAAGAGCATACCAAGGAGTCCTGTTCTTCTTTGACAAGACTCGTCGGAGGTTTCTTCGTTCTTCTTCCTCGAGAGTCATCCCTCCTTCTCCGACAAAAGGAAGGAGCCCCGTCGTGTCAGTACGAGGAAGTATTCCAAGATATCGTTCTTTGTGCGTGTGTAACTGGTATTCGAAGTGTTGAGGTTCACCCCCTCCACCTCGGAGAACTCCTCGAGGATATGTGTGTGATCGTTCTGCGAAGACAATATCCGTTTTGTGTGCTACGTGGATAACGTACAAGGCGACGTTGCTCCACGGTTGTCTCATTGACACTCGAGGGCTTGACGTATCTGTAAGTCCAATACGTGCAAGTGTCTCCTCTCTAAAATACTCTGATAATGGTTCTTTCCACGTCATAGGAAACAGGAAAGAGCACCTTCTTTTTATTCTTTGTGATGACAACTTCCGGAAAACGCATTCGAAAAAACGTGTCGGAAGCTTTAAATACTCCCTGCTTCTTCACTACCGTTCAGGGATTTCACTATGGGGGAAGAAGACGGAACGAACGATATCGATCTCGACTCGACGTTAGACGACGCATTGTTTGACTCGTACTATTTAACACCTCAAACAGCGCACGCCCTTGGAGAAGTAGAACGAGCACTCGCTGACGACCCACTCGCTCGAGAACTCCAAATTTCAGGACTCCACACAATGCTACACTTTTTGAAGAACGTCGCAGAACAAGATTGTGAGAGGTACCTTGGAGCGACAGAAGTTTCAGTTTCTACACGAGCAGAATTATGTGGGAAAGAAATGAACTCGTTCGCGAAATCACTACTCACATTGTCACAATCACAACTCGCACCTATGGCATATCTTTTCATCGAGAGAATTCTTCCGCACGCAGAAGCAACAGGAAGATCCCCATCCACTTGTAACGGATTTCTCCTCTCGGAGATCATCCCAAGACTTGCTCATTCACTCGCATACGCTGTACCAAGAAAAAGTTGCACTTCATCAAGCATCGCAGAGTTTTATCACGCTCTCGACATGCAGTTTCCTTTCTTGCCGGACATTCATCATTTAGATGACCAGTTTTCGAACGATGGTGACGAGTATCGATTGAATGGATTATTGAATCTTCCACTGAGACTTCCACTCATCCTTTCTCATTTAGAGAGTGGCAGTCTTGTAGCAGAGTATCATAGAGAAGAGCAGAAAAACAAGGGAAAAAATATGGGTAGGTCTTACACAAAAAGCAAATACTTAAAAATCCAAGAGTGACGAAGAAAGTATGTTTCTCCAACTCGTCGAACACGCTAATCAAGTCATCATTCATGTTCAAGATTTTCTCGAAAAAATTGCT
>CAYHWM010000141.1:0-3160 GCA_964359925.1 uncultured Methanosarcinales archaeon | reverse complement strand
AGAATACAGATACAAGAAAAAAAAGGAAAAACTCAGAAATCAGCTAAACAAATACTGCTCTTGTATAATCATAACTGAACCCTCGAGGTTTTCCTCGCGCACGTAAATAGGAAGCGTTCACTTCTGCAATTTCTTGACTACCGAACAAAGCAATATTAAAAGAAGCCATTGAGTATTGAGAACCTTCAACTGAACAACCCAAAGGATTGTTTTCAAGAGGATCAGTTCTCCTGCCACTCGAAATCAATCTTTGAACGAGCGAATCTGTTAAAGGCAAGAACAACTCACTATTTTTTGAGCGAGCTTCAACACCCTTCACTAAAAGATCCCTACTTTCAGCACTCATATCGATCTCTGAAAAAACTCTCACTATTTCAGAACCATCGCGATACGCCAACGCAAGAGTTCCCAACTTCTGATACTCATTACTACTATCAAGATCAACTTTCAGATTACCGCCCGCATCATCAAAAAATGCCTTCCTCACGACAACAGCAGTACCAGCACTCTGCAAAAACAAACCCCTCTCCTTACAATAATCAAAAGACTGCAAAGAATTCAAAGTATTAGGCGAAGAAGCAGAACACTTCAACACACCATACACTGGAACGTCATCAATGGTAAATGTTGGTTGTGGACGTACAAGTTTCATAACTCCATTCATAAGAAACCCCTCATATATAAATGTTTCGTTTTCATCATCACTCTCAAGTAGTCAATTTTTTATATTGTGAAGGGACTGAAAAAAACAGACAGCAACTCCACAATCCAATACTACACTCCCCACACTGGATTCTTCTCACGCATCACGACAGCGATTTCTTTCAACGCAGTTTTCTGAGTTTCTGTAAGAAGCTGCTTGTGCTCCTTGTAATACTTGAACGAGTCCTCCTCGATAAGAGTGTAAAGAACCTGACCTTCCCTCACCGTTCTCCCAATAACTACATCAGGCAATGCGACAGCCGCCTTCTCTCCACGATCGAGAGCATCCTTACTTTCCTTATCAACCTGAATGCCCTTCACCTGAGTAATCTTCTCACCCTTATCATTCATCAACCAAGCATTCGTTTTGAGAGTTCCTTCCAACACTTCGCAACCAATCACTGCAGGATTCGATTGACGGAACGTGAAACCCTTCAGCAGTTGAACCTTTGCGGGAAGTGGAACTCCTTGAGCATCAGCCTTCGCTTTACTCCTCGACAACTCGTCAACCCACATCTTATACTCATCAATAATAGAATAAATAATGTTCTTTTGAATAACTTTGACACTCCCCGCGATGATACTCGAAGAGAGAGTGGGAAGATTGAACGCTATAATACACCCATAGTTTGCATTGTTCGACCGTTGAGCTTCAGCGTCAGAAACATCCTTCTTCGTGACAGGACCAATCGAAGCAACACTCACAGGAATACTATTCTCAGTCAAGAGATGACTTAACGCTTCCAAGCTCCCAATAGTGTCAGCCTTGACGACGACACCTTGCTCGCTCGTAGGAAGAGAACTCAACGACAATTGGTCAGCGACGAGTTTTGTTACTTCCTTCTCGTCTTTCCTGACGACGAACAACGGCATACCCGCGACGACACCCTCACTCTCCAACAAGTTCACCCTCACTCCCGTCGCAGCACTCACTTCTTTCACCGACGAGAATTTTGTTCCTGCGTCACGAATATCAACCCTCGGAGCAGGCTGAAACAACGCTTTCACTTTTGTTTTTTTAGGACCATCCAATGTTCCAACGATGACTTCATCCTTCAATTTCAAAGAGCCATCAGAAAGAATAACGTCGAGAACCGTTCCGAGACCTCGCTGTTCCTTCACTTCCAAAATAGTCGCCCTGCCAGGACCTTCGATGTCTGCCTTCAAACTCTCCTCAAGATATTTCTGAGCGAGACCAGTCAAGATAGCTAACAATTCAGGAATGCCATCACGAGTTTTAGAAGAAACAGGAACTATCGCGATAGTTTTCGTAAACGAGTCAACCCTATCAAAACGGTCCGACGGGAAACCTTCTTCCGATAAACCTGCAACAATCGTGTACAACTTCTTGTCGAGATCTGCAGACGTTGGAGGATGCTGTTCAGCCATCGTCTGAAGCAACGGCTTACTTTTCGTAAACCAACCTTTCACGAGATCGAGCTTCGTGCCAGCAACGACAAAAGGAGTCTTTGACGCTTTCAAAATAGCCAACGATTCTTTCGTCTGAGGCATCAAACCCTCATTCAAGTCAACAACGAGAATAGCTAAATCCGCAATACTGCCACCACGCTTACGCAACGTCGTGAACGCCGAGTGACCAGGAGTATCGATGAAAAGAAGACCAGGAATAATAATGTCCTGCTTCATCTTCTTCAAAAAATCACCACACAACAATTGTAGAGTCTCCTTCGGAATAATACTCGCGCCAATAGCCTGAGTAATACCGCCAGCTTCCTTCAAAGCAACACCACTACCTCTGACCGCATCTAACAACGAAGTCTTCCCATGGTCGACGTGACCGAGAACAGTAATAATAGGTTGGCGAATCATAGATACTGCTTGAGAACGCCTGCTTTTAATTGTTTGCGTAACATTTATACACTACCACACACTACCCACCAGCATGGCACTCGTACTACCACCAACATTCAACGTACCAATCGACGGGGAAGGAGGAGAGATTAGAGTTGTGTGGAAAGGAGAGTATCAAAGATTAATTTCCCAATTAGGCAGTCAACTACTCATCAGCCAATTTGAAGCAGTCAATGTGGAAAAAGAAACACACACCTTCACCAACCGCACCGGTTACAGTAATCGCCCAACAACAGAACCATATACTGGGTTCGCGGAACAAACAAGAAAAATGGTGACCGCTCCACGAGGAGTCGAACAAGTACGAGACAGTCAAGGAAGAGAAGCTGGGAGAGATACTCAAGCTACTGACTACGTGCTTCCTAAAGGTACAGGAAGCCATGAAGAACTCATCGCGACGATCACTGCACAAGTTCTTTTTCGCAACGCGTTCCCTTCAGTATCGGATGAAGGTAGAGTGTACGCGTTCACGCACTACTTACTCTCCGAAGCAAGAGAAGGCGCGCCCTATCACCAATCGTTCAACAAGCAGTGTTCCGACTTGATGAAACTCATCTGCATCGGTGAAGCACTCGAAGACATCGTT
>CAYHWM010000140.1:0-3256 GCA_964359925.1 uncultured Methanosarcinales archaeon | reverse complement strand
TTGCTATACTAGTGGAGCTCGCAAATGTTCAATTATTAACGAGATTCACTATTACCTCTCTATTTGGCGAAGGAATGAAAAAGAACAGAAAACAACTTTGTCGTCGCGAATCTTACCCGAACCATTCTTTGAGGAGTTCTTTTTTCTTTTTCGCGTACGAGTGGTCGGTGAGTCCTACGTGGTTGAATTCTTTGAACGTCATAATGATAGTTTTGAGTCGTTGTTGGTACTGTTCGAGGTGGTGGTGTTTGAGGATCGACGAATATTCCTTCTTGTCGACGGGCGCGGTGAGGAGGAGTGTGAGGATGTCGATTCTGTCTTTTTGTCCTTTCACCGAGTCTTTTCTTTCCAACTCTGCTCCTTGTTTGAGGATGAGGAGTATTTCTGGGTTGACGACTTCAAAACCTTCGACGAATGAAGTATTCTTGAGTGCATCTTGCACGGGGAGTGCGAGTGTTGAGTAGTGAGGTACGTAAATGTCTAAGTCTATTTCTTCGAACTTGACTTCGTACTTTTTGAGGTTGTCATTCTTGTTCAGGACATATTTTTTCTTGAGGAACGAGAGTGTTTCGTAATCAGGTATGATGACATCGATGTCTTTCGACTTGTGTTGTTTCGTCCAGAGGTATGCCGCCCATCCTCCGATGATGATGAACCTGAATCCTTCTTTTTTCACTTGCTGAAGAATTGTCCAGCTTTTCTCTGTGAGTGAACTATTCCAGAACTCCATTCAGCTTCACCTCCATCGCGTTGACAAACTCTTTTGCGTACCATTCTTTCAAATTCCACAAGTCTACAAACGTTTGAGCGATCGTCGCTGTTGAGCCGTACTTATCCGCAAGTTTGTCTTTCTTGAGGATGAACACGTTAGGAGTTCCTTTTCGTAGGGGGTATCGCTCTCGTGCAGTTTCGTCGCCGTACAAATAGACTTCTGAATAGTCTGCGGGGACGTCGTGGTAGCGGAGTTTGTACGCAGTGAATGCCGTAAAAGTGGTGTTTGCTGGTGCTTCTTTCTCAATCAGTCGTACTGGCTTTTCCACTCTCGTCGAGTACACGATATCTTTCTGTATGTTTCGAATGCTTGCCCAGTAGTACAGTATTTTTTTTGGATCGACGATGTGAAGACTGCGAGAGCGTATGTCGACAGCACCCAGAGATTCGAGTTTTTTCACTGCACTGTTGACGATGCTGAGGGAGAGGGAGAGTGTTGTGGAGAGCTCCGACTGCGTCAACACTCTTTGTTTCTTCTCCATTGCTTGGAAGAGGAGTTCTCGGATAACAAGTTCAGCGTTTCTCATCTTTCTACTTTAGACGACTGTTGTTTATAAATCTTTCGCAAAAAAGCGAAAGTATTTGTGAATGAATCACCGGCACCCACTTCCGCCTCCCACTTCCCACCACCTACTCCCCACCTCCCACCATCCACTGGTCAAGTCGCCAAAGGGTATAAAAGCAAGAGTTCTTTTCTGAAGAGTGGTGAGCGATGCGATGTCTGAAACAACACTCGTGAAACGATTGGTGAAGGAGTCCTCCGATGAGGAATTACTCAACCTGCTCAACCCACTCGTCGCGAAGTGGTTCAAATCACAATTTAAATCGTTCTCAGCTCCGCAAAAAAGGTCGCTTCTTTCTATTCACTCGAGGGAGAACACGTTAGTGTCGGCGCCCACGGGATCAGGGAAAACGCTCACTTCCTTTCTTTCCGTCTTAAACGAGCTCGTTGACAGCTCAATCAAGGGAGCGTTGCCGAAAGATATCATTTGCGTCTATATCTCTCCATTGAAAGCGTTGAACAACGATATCGAAGTCAACCTTCTAAGACCATTGAAAGAGATGGAAGAACTTCACGGTTCCAGCTTGGGAATAAAAGTCGCTGTACGAACTGGTGATACGACGACGAATGAGAGAACAAAAATGCTCAAGAACCCTCCACACATCCTTATCACGACTCCGGAAAGTTTGGCTATCCTCCTCTCCAGCGACAAGTTCAAAAACCATTTATCAAACGTTCAATGGTGTATTATTGACGAGATTCACGCGTTGGCAGAAAACAAGAGAGGAGTTCATCTGAGCCTATCACTCGAACGATTGCAGAGTTTGAGTCAAGGAATGATGCGTATCGGACTCTCTGCAACAGTTGCCCCGTTGGAAGACATTGCAGGATTTCTCGCAGGGAGCGAGAGGAAGTGCAACCTCGTCGACGTGAGTTACCTTAAAGTTTCAGATTTCCAAGTTCTTACTCCAACAAAAAATCTTGCAGTTGCAGAACACGCGCTTCTTCACAAAGGAATGTACGACTTGATGCATGATCTTATATCATCGCACAAGACGACGCTCATCTTTACGAATACGAGAGCTGCGACGGAAAGAGTCGTTGACTACTTGAAAGACAAGTATCCTAAGAGTTACGAAGAAAATATCGGAGCGCATCACGGCAGTCTCTCAAAAGAACACCGTACAGCTCTCGAAAAAAGACTGAGAGAAGGTAAACTGAAAGTCGTCGTCTCATCGACATCGCTCGAGCTTGGCATCGATATAGGATTTATCGATCTCGTACTCTGCCTCGGTAGTCCGAAAAGCGTCGCGCGATTCTTGCAACGTGCAGGAAGGTCGGGGCACAAACTTCACGACACGATTAAAGCAAGAGTAATAGTTCTCGACCGTGATGACTTGGTCGAGTGCAGTGTTCTCGTCAAGAACGCGTTAGAGAAAAAGATAGACCGTATTCACATTCCGAGAAATTGTTTGGACGTTCTCGCTCAGCAAATCATAGGAATGGTTGTCGAACGAGACTGGGTCGAAGAAGATCTCTACAAAACAGTGAAGCAAAGTTATTGCTACGCAACACTCTCCCGCAACGATTACAACGGCATTCTTCAATATCTCGCAGGGGAATTCACGACGCTCGAAGATCGCCACGTGTACGCCCGACTCTCCCGAGACTCAACAACAGGAATACTTCGTCGTCGAGGAAAATTGACGAGAGTTTTGTATATGATGAATAGTGGTACGATTCCTGATGAAAGTAACGCCATCGTAAAAATAGGTGCGCAAAGTATTGGGATGATTGACGAGGGATTCCTTGAACGGCTCAAGCCAGGGGATGTTTTCTTGCTGGGCGGAGATACGTACCAGTTCAAGTTCAGTAGAGGGCTTGTCGCTCAAGTAAGCGCGACGTCGAACAGGCCACCTACCGTTCCTCACTGGGTGTCGGAACAATTGCCGTTGAGTTTTGACCTCGCCACGAGTATCGTAG
>CAYHWM010000139.1:0-3302 GCA_964359925.1 uncultured Methanosarcinales archaeon | reverse complement strand
CAGGACACGAAAACCTTCAAGTTTAACTACTTTTCGCCACTTTCGGATCTACTGAGGACAAAGAAACAATTAAAAACTACTCACCGCTCCTTCTTCCTATGACAGAAATAGTTTTTCCAGAACGAGGAGTGTTTCCTACACTTGAAAACTGCAAACTCTGCGCCGAAGGAAAAAGAGACGTGGGACATATTGGCGAACACGCTTCTGTCGTGTACAAATCAGGAACCAACGCATTGGTAGACTGGTTGATAACGTTACAAAAAAGCAACGTATCAGACCCTGAACGAGGATTCACACTCCTCTTGTTGCCCATTGGTCACTACACCGCGTTTTCTCAATTGTTCAGCTTGGACGAC
The DNA here is from genome assembly GCA_964359925.1 of uncultured Methanosarcinales archaeon. Taxonomy (GTDB): domain Archaea; phylum Nanobdellota; class Nanobdellia; order Woesearchaeales; family ARS49; genus JACQMS01. The sequence continues at coordinate 2,946 of CAYHWM010000139.1, read as the reverse complement.
TTCGCATCACTCTACGGAACAACATTCGCGAAAGCAAACTACGCACTCCAAGTCGTACGACAAGAAGAATGGAAAGGAACCGAAGAAACATTCGCTCCAACAGTAGTCGCGTACGGAAAATGCGCATCAGCACTCAACACGCAGAATCACCTCCATATGAAAATCTACACTCTCGATGGAACGGTCAACCAACCATCACCTTCCGATACCGAATGGGGAAAAAGAGCAGTTCTCGAAGATGCTCAAGGAACATATGTTCGAGCAGGACCAGTACAAAGCACACCACTCTCTCAAGAACGATTCACGGCACTCACGAGAAGACTGATGGACATACTTAATGATTAAATGTGCGGTATCAATTTCTGATACCCCCCCACCAATTCCTTCCCAATCTTTCCCGAAGAAAACTATTTCACGACGTGCATCCTCGCTTGCTTCGAGTATTTCTTCCTGTTCTTCAACACTGTATGAATAGCCCTCGCAACACTCTCCTCGTCAAGAGATCGGAGAACGATACCTCCATCACCAACAGCTTCACCACAACCACCAGCACTTGATACAACACTCGGAACGCCCAACGCCGAAGCTTCCAACTCAGATCTCGGCAACGCTTCATACACCGTACCGAGCAAAACGTTCACTCCAGCACGAGCAACAACACTCCTCAATTTTTTACTATCCATAAAACCAAGAAATTCAACACGATGATTCAGATTCAAATCGTTGACGAGTTCACGTAATTCTCCCTCAAACCTTCCCTTACCCGCAATGATGAACTTCACATCAGGAAGTAAAGGAAGAGCGCGAATAACGAACTGAATACCTTTATCCTTCGACAACCTACCGGCATACACTATGGTGTCTGCATCAACTCGCACACTCCCTCTCTTCGGAACGCTCACAGGATTATGAACGACAACCAACTTTTTTACAGGAATACTATTGATAGAAAGCATATGAGCCATTGCTTCACTCACAAGAAACAATTTCTTACACGACAACAATGCCCTTCGCAACAACCAAGAATCGAACAGGATATACGGGAGGAACAACACACTCTTCACACCCCAACGAGACCAACTCTCGTTGAAGATAGTACTCCACGAACACTTACAACAAGGTTTCTCACCGTGAGCACCGTCAAACAAACAAAAAAAAGGACCATTACACGTCGCAACTTTCGGAACGTTTCGAAACCCGAACGCGAGAGGAAAAACTGATGAGAAATTCAACAAGTGAACTAGATCAGGATGCTCTTTTTTCTGTACGTTTCGTGCATTCTTCCACAATTGCCAATAACAATACTCCAAGTTCGACAACCTCGGAAACCATTTCAACTTTTTCCAAGGAAAACGATACACTTTCACACCATCAAGAACTTCGACGATAGGAGTGGAAATCTTTTCAGACAAACAACACACGACCGCCTGAGCACCATCAGTCTTCGCAACAGCTCTCGCAATCTCGAAAGCACTCACGTCACCACCACCGTGAACCTCAGGAAACATCGTACGAGTAACGAACAAGACCTTCATATTGAACACTGCCAGAAAGAAGCTATAAAAAACTTGTTACGGAGAGAACCAATAAAACCATATCATTAAGATTATCGCGCTGTTGCTTTATTCCATAACCCTACAAAGAAATCTTTGTATTGTTTTGCGATATTCTTGCTCGTAATGAGTGTTGCTGTTGGAGTATCTTCCCAATTCAGGATTACTACTTTGCTTCTAAATATTGCTACATCTCCCGGAAAAGCAACGTTACTATACCTCAATATATTCTTCATATCTTTTAAGGACTTGTGATGCGCTTTTTCGAATTCTGCTCGGTGTTCTTTCGAAATTAATAAATGATCTTTTAGTTTTACCTTTCTCTTCCCCCACCACTCATAAAAATCTCGTATCTCCTCTTTAGAGCTTGTTGTACCTGTACTAAAACCATACCAACATTCCCCTTTTCTCGCATCACTTATCATCGTAATAAACATATTTCTTATGGCAGGAACACATTCGAAAAGTTCCACTGAACTTCTCTCCTTCGCTTCCAGTCTTTTTGATTCCAAAAAAGGAATACACTTCTCAATCTCTCTTTCCTTCTCTCTGAACAAACCTAAAATCTTTTTAGGTTCCACCCCCTGAAAATACTTAGTCTTTCCCTTCACAATCCACGATACAAGCCCTTTCTTTTGTAAACTCTCCAAAATCTCATACACTTTAGAATTCGGCACCCCTGATTTTTTAACGAGCGGACCAGTTGTAGTACTTCCCAACTCGAGCAACGCCAAATACACTCTTGACTCTCTCTCCGAGAAACCAACATCAGCAAGTAATTCCTCTATCTTCATACCGTACTATGGAGAATAAGACTATTAAAATGTTTCTACTACTACCCCTTCGAAGGGTAATGAAGTATTAAGAATGCAAGAGTTCTCACTGAGTTGTGATACATATGAGAAATCAACTCGCACAAGCGTTTGAAGAATGGCAAACATGTATACTTGGTTCAGAAAATAATTCTGAGAAAATGTACGAACTTGCTCTTAATGTGACAAAAGGTTTGAGACCATCAATACCTGAAACTCATAGGTTGCTTCAAAAATATATAAATGATAAAACTCAAATTTTACACATAGGAGACTTCATTTCAGCAATGTACAATCAATCAGAAGAAAATCTTATAATATATGACTCAACCTTATCACCTTCTTTAAGCATATTCCCTTCCTGGCAAGCAGATGGTTTACAAGAATTAGGATTGCCACCCTGGAGATTAGGATCGCGCCTTCTATCAAATAAAACATTTGTTAATCGAGGAAGAATTGGACGTTACGCAGGCCAATATGCTAAAGGATTGGTTATTAACTATGAAGAGGGAGGAATTTTATTGGGTGATGGCATTGAAGGAACAGTCCTTAATTTTGGTAACGGAATAGCTATTGGGTAT
>CAYHWM010000138.1:0-3314 GCA_964359925.1 uncultured Methanosarcinales archaeon | reverse complement strand
AGTTGTTGAGCATCGTGGTGATTTAGAATTATCTCTTGATAGTTCTTACTCTACAAATCCATCAATCAAAGCGATGATGAGTGAAAGAATGGCCGTGCTTTACGAATCGTTCTTGAAAGAGAAAGGTTTCGATACTGGAAGAGCTTGGTTTGTTGATGATGCTCCCGTAAGAAAAGCTATCGGTGATAAAGATGTGGTTCTCGTTCGGCCTTGTGCTCTCGGTGGCGACTTCTACAACTACATCGACGGCGTGGACGCCAACAACAACTTCAACGACGATGGTCGTGCGCGTGGTATGTCCGCGTCGGAAAAAATTTTTTCTCCATCAAGCGGAGGCACACCATGAGCCCTCAAATACTTATCAACGGTAGACCTCCTGAATATGAGGGTGAAAAACTTCTTAAGAAGTTAGCTCGAGAGAAAGCAGAAGACGAAGAAGCATTATTGAAGGAAGCTGAACGACTACGGAGAGAAGCTGAAGCTCTTCGTTTGAAGGGTTTGGCTGGTGGAAAGAGCAAGGGAGTTTCTGGTGAGTCGTCTGGTGTCGTGAACACTCCCGCGAAGAGGAAAGGTTCAAAGAGTGGTAGTGGAACGTTTAGACTTTTGGAGCGTGATGATTCTTTTCTTGTTGGAGGAGTTGATCTCGACCGCGAGCATATCAAATTTGGTCAGCGTCGAGAGTATCACGTTGTTGAAGTGATGAAGGACTTGTTGCCCTCTCGAACGTATGAACAACACAGAGTGTGTGCGTTGAATGATTTGGCAGAGGCACGAAGCGTTGCTTCGCGTGGTGCAGGGTTTGTTCCACTTCCTGTTGCTTGCTCTGCTGCGACGATGTACGCGGTTATCTCTACGGTGTATGATCATAAGAGTCATCCTCTTGCTGACACGTTCAGGGATAGTACGTTCGGGAACAAGGGGTCAGCACCTCTTCGGGAAAGTTTTTCTTTCGGAACTCTTACGAGGATTGATTGGAAAGAAAACGCGACTATTATTACTCACGATGAAGGTCTTCCGTATGCCCATGAAAGTTTTGGGGTGTGCAGTGCTTCTGGTGATAGTGGGAAGTTGAGAGCGGGAACTAATGGAGAATATTTTGCTCAAGCAGTATTCCACACTGCTGATGGTGCGAGAAGGATGTCTTCTGTTCTCGAGTGGCTTGTGAATAGTGGGACGACGCATATTGTAACACCACTCGAAAATGCTTTTTTTGATAATCATTGGGCTATCTTCCATATGCGGTTCAGAAAAGATCCGACGAAATCAGAAAGAATGAATATCATAAGAGGAACAGAAAAAAATGATACGTATCGCGAAGCTGTCGGAGTAAACATTTTCACTATTGATGAAGCGAGAGCGTACTGTCCTGCATTGTTTGAGGATTCTGCGAGAGGTGTCGTATGACTTCTTCTCATGAATCTTTTGTCAGGAAGCATTTGTCGTTGTTGAATCCTCGTCTTCCTTTGGAGTATCGAGTGTTGCCGAAGGGGACTCGTATTCCTGTGAGGGCGTGGACTGATTATCGTAAGGCTGTCGTGAAGATGGATGAGTCTTTCGTGCCTAAAGATGATCCTTTTTCGAGGGTTGGTGCTCCTTCGAAGCTCGAGTCTTTTTGTAGGGATATTGTTGGTCACGAGTGTGCTGGTCATAACAATACTTCTGTTTCTACTGGTTGTCCCGGGACGGTGGAGCGTCACGCTGTTCAGCGTCACGTCGTTCATAACGTGTTGAGGGTGGAGTTGAAGAAGCGTGGAGTGACGGGTTATGGTTTGAACGCGTTTCAGGACGTGTTAGCGAACACTGTTCTTTCGAGTCTTGAAGGTCACGACTCTTCGGGGATGGTAGAGTTTTACCGTTTGAATCTTTATGGTGGTACGAGCGAGTTTTATGAAGCGTTCGTCAAGCTCCAAATAGCTTGCTGGGGTAGTTTGGGAGACATCATAACATTGCACTCGTATTTTACGAACAGGGAGAAAGTGAATACTGCTTGGAAGGGAGTTGTGGAAGAGTTGGGTGTGAGAGTTGCGAGACCGTGCCAGAATAGAAGTGTATTGTTGAACGAGAAAAATTGGGAGAAGTATTTGGTAGTGATGGCTCGACACCTCGGACCGTTGATCGACGAGTCAGTAACTGAATCGGTGTGCGTTCACGGAGTTCCACCTCCAGATATGAGCGATGTTGACGCTGGTGATGATGATCCTGAAGATGATCCTGAAGAAGAACCATACAGTCCTTTTGATATGGGATTGAATGACCCTATTACTCTTCGAGGAGTCGCGAAAAAGTTTTTCAACGAGGGTAGAGGAAGACCTTCATTTATGAAAGTGACTGACGCACTCTTACGATATTACGAAGCGGTAGGATCGATGCCTATAGAGGTAAAAGTTCACACGGAAGAATACTCGATGCCTCTTATTCCTTATCAGTGGACTCCTACGGAAGACGTTGGGGAAGCTTCACTTACGAAGTTCGGGATGAGTGCTGACGGTGATCTTGAGTTGATGGCTCCGAGTAAGAGGTTAGAATTGCCATACCAGTACGCTGAACCGAAGAAAGATCGCCCAAAACTCGCAGTCGCGATTCTTGATAGGAGTCCTTCCATGAATTGGCAACTCGAAGCGGGAAAGAACAATACGAACTATGTTCCTTGGGGCGATAAGAGCAAGTGGCACTACCTCTTATGGGGGTGGTTCGCTATGACGAACGATATGATAGAATCAGGAAGTGCTGACTGTATCGATAACGACGCGATACTATACGCAACAGATTCAGAAAGACACGGACCAGTAACGACGTCAAACCTGAACTCTCTCCGTCGATGGATTCTCGAAAACCCTCCGGGAACGGAAGAAACCACTAATATTGACATAGAATTCATACGAGAATTGTGTGCTGGAGAACAAAAACTCATCGTCACCATTTCCGACGGAGCGGTAGGTAACTGGTCAGACATCAAAAAAGAATACTTATCACTCATCGCGAAACACCCGTACGCTCACATACAAATAGGACCAGAATCAGAAATGAGCAACGACTTGAAAGCCGCGAAAAGAAAATCTTCAACAGTAACGAGAGGTAAAGATATCATCAACCTTATGAGAGGAATAAGTGCAGAGGTATACAACACATGAGCGCTCAAATTCTCATCAACGGCAGACCTCCAGAATATGAAGGTGAAAAACTTCTTAAGAAGTTAGCTCGAGAGAGAGCAGAAGACGAAGAAGCATTATTGAAGGAAGCTGAACGTTTGAAGAAAGAGGCTGAAGCTCTTCGATTGAAGGGTTTGGCTGGTGGAAAGAGCAAGGGAGTTTCTG
>CAYHWM010000137.1:0-3340 GCA_964359925.1 uncultured Methanosarcinales archaeon | reverse complement strand
CTCTCGACGATTTCAAGAAAGCGTACATCGGTGGCGAGGGTGTCGTGGGGAAACTGTTGCGGTCATTCCGTCCTCCCCTGTCAGGGTTTCGTGTTGCCGCGATGACTGGTGTTTCTCAACAAAGAGTAGTTCAGTATGCGAACTTGAACGGTGCTGCGATGAGTAAAGAGTTTTCTTGGCACGTCATTATGAACAAGTTGCGATTCGGTCCCGAAGGGAGAATGACTGAGCGTCAGCTGTTATTGAACGTCGCAGAGTACATTGGTGTTCCTATTGCTGACAGGGATAAGCACAGGAATGGTCTTCTCCAGTTCACGTTCAAAGAATTAATGGCGCACATAGAAAAACTGAAGATGGATTACACTACTGCTGTTCGAGTATCAAGAGGGTACGTTCCTGAGTACGTCATCGAGAACCAGTTTCCTATCCGTGGTGCTGGAAGAAGCGCGGAACCATTGTTGACGTTTCTCGACGTTCGTGAATTAATTTTCAGAAAGATGTTTTCCGATGTCTCGCTCGAAAAAATGGGTGACGTTCTCAAAGCAGGAGGTTCTCTCACGGGCGAGCAGTGGGCAACGTTTGACGAGATGCAAAAAATTCGTCGACAAATGATTGACGGGTTGTGTAATACTCTTGAGTATCGCTGTACTGATATTCCTGTAAAGTTGCCGGGAGCTTCAGAAGCTGCGATGAGGGAAAAAAGAACTCGTAATGCTTTTGTTCACGGTTGCAAGAACGCAATGGTGAGAGCAGAACACTCTGGATCGATGCTGTATGAACAGATGGAAAAGAAAAGGAAAGATCCTGTTCTCGCGAGCGCTCGTGCGAAGAAAGGTGCAGAAACGAGACGACAGAACAACGAAATGAGAGTGATGGGCGAGGCAGTTGCTCAAAAACAGGAAGTACAACGGACTGAAGAGTTGAAACAGCTTGACTTGTTTTTTGGCGGTGACGGGACTGCGTTTGGTAAAAAATGATTTTTTTTTTAAGAGGTTCAAGGAATAACGAAAAACTTACTTTTGCTCGTACCACTTTCTTATTTTTCTCACCTCAGTGACGGGAAGTAGTAGCGGTACAACGTAGGATATTATTTTTGATGCTTGGTATTTCGCAATTCTCGTTTTTGATACCCATTGGTGTACTATCTTCCTGCCTTTTTTATGTTCTTTGACTATTTGTGGTATGGCGAACAACAACATCAAGAAGAATCCTATGGTGAGAGCTATATCTGCAACGTTCATAACGAAAGAGTGATTTACGAGTATGAAATCTCTGCCTTCGTTGAGGAAAATAATATCAAAAAGGTTTCCGAGAGCTCCGCCAAAGAGGAATCCAAAAGAGAGATAAGACTTTATTCCTTTATACGTTCTCAAAAAGATGAGAAGAAACAATATCGCTAAAATGATCAAGATGCCCCCTTGGAAAGGTTTCCACAACAATGTTTTCACCATGAATGCTTCGCCGTTCGTTATTGGAGTGAGAATGATCAACGGTTGAAAGAATCGCACAGTATGCTTTTGGAAGTACAGTTTTGTTGCCTGATCAAGGATGAACACTATTGTTGTTATGAAGAACAATCTCCAATTCATGTGTTTGCTCCTGAATCATTGATAGCGAAGTAGTAACGATTTGTAGTATTCAAGTGTAGGTACGAGAGGTAGGCATATCGTAGTGTTCCAACACGCCACCACTCAACACTTCTCACACTTTTCAAGTGGTCAGTTCCTACGAACAACGGAACAAATCCAGACTTTTGAGCTTCTTTTAGTATTGTATTCGCAGAATCATAGAATAATTTGTACACATAAGGTCTGTCCATTGTTGAACTATCAATACTGAACTCTTTATCATTCTCAGCTATTTTTATTTTTGTATCTGGGGATATTAGGTAATAACTTGCCGCGTCTTTATGATCAACAGCAACAGTTGTATTTCCATGAGTGAATGTTGTAACTTCTGAAAAGTTCGAATAGGTACCTATGCACTCATCATATGATTGTTGTAGTACGATGGAGTGTTCTTTTGATAGTTCCTTTAAGTCTTTTTGTTGCAACGTCCTTCCTTGTAATAATATGCTGATAGCAAACAATGGGTCTGGATTCGACAGTGGAACACTTCCATACCTTGAAAGATTCTTCTCTACTTCTTCCACACTCGAACTCGCGCAAGCATTGCTGAAATCTTGAAATTTACTTCCTCCCATAGTAGTACCAACGAAAGTAGGACTAAAGTACAGATACGTCATAACTATGACGAAAAACAACAACAACCCCAATATCATAAACGTTGTTTGCCCTTTCTTCCTAAACGCGAAGAAGAAGAGTGGCAGAAGTAAAGGTAATGACAGGAACTGGTACGTAAACCTTACAGGGTCTTGTGGTGGTCTAACAAAAACTTGATCTTGAGAAACACCGCCCAAGTATCTCTTAGCGTAAAGTTCGTTCTGGCTGGCGGAAATCTCAACTCCATTCCATTGCTTCAAAGAAAACATACCTGCTATCGATGATGGTTCTTCTTTCCACTCAAGTTCATCCTCTATATAAACAGTTTGTGGCAAACTACTTTTAGGAACGTTCTCAGTTCTCAAAAACCAACCATCAATATTCTTTTTTAGTTTTATGTACGACGATAACGTAACATTTCCTACACTTTTGTTCATTTTCAACGTGAAAAAATCTTCCGAGAAGATAGTAGTATACGAAAGAACTCCGAAAGTTTCAGCGCGGAACTCTTCAAGACCTGCGACAGCTCTCTTCAAATTCAAGAACGTTCCACGAGAAGAAATATCATTATTCAACGTGTTCAAGACAGTACACGAAGAACAAGCAATAGTAGAAACATCATCAACACTCACAACACACAAGAGTGGAGTTACCAAAACGAAAACCGCATCAGGATGAGAAAATAAGTAACTCGAATCACCATTCAACGACCAACAAGAACCGCCAGTTACTGTTTTCTTCTCACAATCCTTACAATCAACACTCTGCTGAACAGAAGAAGTTACCTCATCAGCAAAATGAAAAGAGTTTACAAAGTTTAAGACAACTTTCTTCCCCTTCAAAGAATCTTTCGATGTTGTGATGCTTCCTTGTATTTCCGCTTTGATCTGTAATTCTTCACCAGCATGATTCATAGAAAATTCTTGGTCCTCCAAACTCAAAAGAGTAGTAGAATCATCCTTTTGCGTAATGAGAGATTTCTTCACATTGTGAACAGTTGAGTATCTCATTATTACCTGTTTTGCAGAATCAAAAACCATACTCTTCTTTACAGTATCCTGAGCAAGATTCTGAAACACTTGAGTAGTCGTTAATACTTCATCATTCTTTTTTTGAAC
>CAYHWM010000136.1:0-3364 GCA_964359925.1 uncultured Methanosarcinales archaeon | reverse complement strand
CAATAGACTCCATAGCTTCACGAACACCAAAATCCGCCTCTGCGAGTAGTTCAAACGTTTCACTATTCTTATACTTCTTGTACTCCTCAATCTGTTCCTGAGTCCACGAGTACGACCTGAACGTGATACTCACCTCGCCAGAATGCACAGGACCACGATGGTACGGTTCTTGCTGGAACTGCATCGAAGGCTTCGTATGATACTCAAGTGACAACATGATGCAAGAAAAATAATCGCCACTCTTCTCAGTCTTCGCCTTACCAATAACTTCAATCTCGATCACCGAACTATCAAAACCGGCAATCAAGTCAGGAGTGTCAAGCAAGCCCATAGGACCCTGCAATCGACGAATATTCTTCAAGTAAGGCTTAATCCAGTTCATATACAATAAAACAGTATCGTACTGTTGACGAATATACTTCAACGTGAAAGACCTCCTCGTATCCAACTCCTTATTCAACTTGTCCTTCCACAAATAATAAGACTTCAACTTCCTGATAAGAACGTTCTTGAACGTTGTAGAATAATCCAACTTTTCGATAATCGCATAAAAATCATCATCTGATTGCCCAACTTTCTTATTCGAACCGAAAAACAGTTCAGGCAAGAAAGAAAACTGCGCCTGCGACGCCAACCCGAGAACAGACATCGGAGACTTCGCACCGCCCTCAACCATATCAATAAACTGCCCCTTCAACGTCGCCTCAGCAGCAGCGGCGTTAGAACCTGCCTTCACACTATCCTGAAAGTATCCCAACTTCTCATCAATAATCCTCATATCCCTGACAAGCAATACCAGTCCTTTGAAAATGTCGTGAACGATACGCAAAAATTGAGCAACCTTATCCTGCTGAGCACCCAACTTTTGCTGAGCAGCACCAAAAAAAGCCGACGATTCCGTCGCAGAAAACACATCAGTAATCTTTTCTACGTCGACAAAACCCAAATCATACTTCATATGATTCAACAACCAAAAATAAATAGGTTCGAGTGGAAGACCAGATTTTTCGTACACGATATGAAAACGAGACTTCGAAGTAGGCCAGTTCAACGAAACCATCTGATCCTTACCGAGAAACTCCACCACTTCACGATCATACTTACCAGACACTTTACCATCCTTGCCCTTTACTTTGAAGAAAGGTTCTGGAGGTTTCTCCTTCTTCACCTCTTTACTCGCATCCTTACCTTCCACTTTTTCAGCCATTCACGAAAACACCTACTTTTCAACCATCCGAGAGAAAGGAGTTTAAAAATATAGATGGTGGAGTGCAGATTGCAGGACTACTCTCAACAGCCCACCTCCCACTTACACTCCCCGTGAAACCTTCTCCCTCAACGAAACAACGTGACGACGCTTCAGCGAAGAAAAACCAGCAACGTCCCTACCGAGAAGACCAAGAACGTTCAACGCGTGCTCACCACCAACGTGGAAAGGAACAATAACGTACGAAGCACCCTCAGCGTACAACTCCAAAGCATCCTGCGCGTTTGACGCGGTACAAAACACTTTCAACTTCTTATTCATCCTCCTCACATGCCTCAAAAAGACAAGACTATCGGGCAAGTTTGAAGAAGTAATAATCGCTATCCTCGCAGACTTGAAAGGTAAACGTTCCAGAACGTCATCCTCAGAAATATCACCATACACCGTAGGAATACCTCTCTCTTTCAACCGTTCAACAACTCGCGGATCATAATCCACAGCGAGAACGTGATGAGTCTTGTGCAACGCTTCCACGATAGCACCACCAACACGATTCGCACCACACACGATAGCGTAAGGCTTCAACCCACGATGAGCAACACCCTCATCCTTCGACCTCGAAATGAACGAGAGAGACTCAAACGGTTTCAACAACGGCTCCAACCACTCATACAGAACTGCATCATACCATATTAAGTACGTCGAAGAAGCGAACGTGATAACTGCGATCAACACCATCACAGAAAACAATTCCTGAGTGACAAGCCCAGTCTTCACACCCATAGCCATAATGATGACAGAAAACTCAGAAACTTGAGACAACGCCAACCCTGTAGAGAAAGAAACACGAGAAGGAAAACCAAGAACCGACATCAAAAGAAACAGTATGAGCGGGTTGCCAACGATGACGAATGCCGACAAGATAAGAATCAACGACGAATTCGCAGCGAGAGAAGCGAACGACAATTGCAAACCCAAAGATGCAAAAAATATCGTCGCGAAAAAGTCACGCAACGCTCGAGTTCTCGAAATTATTTCAACATTATAAGGAATGTTCGCCAACGAGATACCAGCAAGAAACGCACCCATCGCGACAGAAAGGCCGAGATAAACAGCCGCGCCCGCCGCGAGCAAACACCAAGATACCGACGTCAAAAACAAAAGCTCTCCAGACTTCGCAATCCAACCAAACACCCTCGATAAAAGGAAAACGCCAACGAGAACGACACCAACCGACAAGCCAACAATATTCAAACCGATAGTAACAGCACTACTCGAAGGAGCAGACGCGGAAGCGACAGCGAGCAAAATTAATGCTACAACATCCTGCACTAACAAAATACCAAGAGAAACTCTCCCCGTCAACGTATCCAAACGCTTCAAGTCAGACAACAATTTGACGACGACAGCAGTACTCGACAACGTGAGTCCGAGAGCTATGAGAAACGAAGCAGAAGCACTCACGCCCAACCAACGACCAAGAACATACCCGACCAAAAACGTGAAAATCACTTGACCAAGACCTGCAACGATCGACACACTACCCAAATGCTTCAACTTTTTCACATCAAGCTCAAGACCAACCATAAAAAGCAAGAATGCGACGCCGAGTTCAGACATCAAAGAGATAAGAGTGACATCCTGCACGAGACCAAGAACCTGAGGACCAATAACGACACCAGCAAGAATATAGCCGAGAAGCAACGGCTGCTTCACAAACCTCGCGAGAAGACCAAACACTGCACAAAGAACAATAACCGCGCTCACCTGAGAAACAAGATCGACAACCATAGGGGGATTTTGGAACTACACACTACTCCAGCACTAAAAAGAGAAAAACGAGTTTAAAAATATTTGGTCGTACTTTTCGAGAGAATAAGAAACGCCACGACGGGATAGGCTTTCCACGTACTACCGCCCTAAAAGTTTATAAAACGAAACGCATTCCTATCAACAAGAAATAGAATAAGGAGCACTTATGAAAACTCGACAATCAATCATACGAACAGCAGAAGACTACGGCATTCAATCAGCAATTCAGTTTTTTGACACGAGAAGACTCGGAGACGAAGAAGCAGGATTTCCAGAGCCAGACTCAGCACACCAAAGCATACTCACACTCCTGATGCTTCAATAAGTACGAAAACTCGTGCCTGA
>CAYHWM010000135.1:0-3369 GCA_964359925.1 uncultured Methanosarcinales archaeon | reverse complement strand
ACCTATGCTTATCACAACAGCAGTCACAAAACAAGACGTAGAACAGATAGCACAACAACACCTCATCAAAGAACAACCATTCTACGAACCTCAAGGAAAAGAACTCGAACTCCTCGCACGATTGGACCATATAGGAAAAGGAGTAGGAATCATAGGACCAACAGGGAGCGGAAAATCAAGATTGCTCGAGTACTGGGCGTGGAAACAACAACGACCACTCTTCACCGTCCCAGGCAATGAAAGCGTCGACGCATCAGTCGTCCTCGGAAGCAAGTACGTCATCGGAGGAGAAACAAGATTCATCCCAGGGCCAGCATACTGGGCAGTAGCGGGTGGAGGACACCTCTACCTTGACGAAATACTTGACATGCACTCAAGCGTTTTCCCAGTAGCATTCCCTATGACTGATTGGAGAAAAAGACTCGAAATACCTGACACGGGAGAAGTCGTCCCTGCAGAACAAGGATTCTCATTCAGATACTCAACAAACCCTGGAAGCCAATACCGTGCAGGAGGAAAAAACACCACTCTGCCACCAAACTTTGCGCAACGATGCCCAATGATCCACCTCGGATACGCTCGAGGAGATACAGGAGTCAAAATCATCATGAAAGAAGCATCTGTCGAAGAAAGAATAGCACAACAACTCAACAACCTCGCAAAAGAAATAGACAGAATGTTCGAAAGTCAAGAATTCGCAGGAAAACTCAAAGAATCAATAGGGTACCACGCACTCGTCAATGCAGCACTCCTCATCAAAGCAGGAGACTCACCACACGACGCTTGCCACAACGCAATAACACTACCGCTCTGCCCAGAACACCCAGACACTCAACGAGCAATCGACGAAATTATCAAAGACAAAATAACGCTCAGGTGACACGATGAGCTCGCCCACCACGACCGAGCAAGGAACAACGCTCGAACAATTACGAAACTCTCTCACGACCTATATGGAAACCATCGCGAGAGTACCCATAGAACTCTTCGAATCAGAACACTTCATCGCAGAAAATGAAAAGAAACAACTCATCGAAGAAGGAGCGTTGCCAGTATTCCTCCCTGCAAGAATACAAACAGAAAAAGAAACAGCAGAAGCAACATACTTTGCACTCGCAGCACTCAACGCGGCACGAGCACGCTACGGTCAAGGATTCGAGAGAGAACAACTACGAACCATCTACGCAGAAACACTCCACAAAGGAAAAAAACTATTCGGAAAACAAAACCCCGTCCAAACAATCAACAAAGAATACATATCGAACATCTCAGGAACAGGATACCAAGGAGGAGAAACAAGCGGAATCACACACCACTTCGCACACTCAGGAATACTAAAACAACTTATAGAACTCTGCGAACTCGGAAGAATCACAAACGCATTCTACCAAGACTATCCTGGAGCACAAGAAAGAATAGGCACGCTCTACTCAGGATTCTACGAACGAGAAATCTCCATCGCTTCAGAACACCAAAGCTCGGCAACAGTTTTCGACCTCATCATCAGAAGACTCGGATACGAACTCATCACAGGAACACCAACATTCGACGAACAACAAAAACAACAACGAACAACAAAAATAAACACTCTCGACGAGAGAGTACAACTTCACCTCGAAACACTTCGCGAACACACACGACCACTCCAACAAGCAACAGCCACAATACACACCAGCATAGAACAAGCAATCAACACATACTTCGCACTCTACGAAAAAATGCGCACCAGAGAACTCTCCGCGCCTGAGAAGAGTCACAAAGTACAACCAAAACAACTCACTACACACTACGAAATAGTCAACGAGAAAGCGCCAGTAGAAGAACAACTACGAAAAAACAAACAACTCAAACAAGATAAAGAAGTACTTGCCATCCTTACAACAACAGAAGAAATCACAGCAGCATTAAAACTCGCCGACGACAAATACTCCCACAAAGGAAACCCTGCAGCATTCGAAACAAGAGCAAAACTCGACATCGAAGGAGTCCCCACCTACCACGAATGGAACGAAGAACAAAAAAGATTCCTGGAACGATACGCTCACGTACAAGAACTCTCCACGCCACTACCATTACGACAAAAAAAGATATTTCCCTACCCCGCACTGTCCCCACGAACACTCAGCTCACTCCAATCACGATTCGAACAACTCAAACCACAAGAAGAAACAATCATCAGAGGAAGAACTGCAGGAATATTCGATCCCCGAGCATACGCCAACTACTTCACAAAACTACTCGCGGGAGAACCAGCAAAACCAACATACTACTGCCAAAGAGAAAGAAACGAAAGAAGCGTCGCAACACTCATACTCCTCGACATCAGTCAAAGCACAGGAAAACTCATCACGAGAGAACACACCATCCTCGACAAGATGAAAGAAGCAGTACACTACATAGCACTCGCAACACGATCATGCGACGACGCAGTCGCGATCTACGCAGTAACAAGCGAGCCAGACTTTTTCAGACAATACGACGCGTCGGGACCGACCGAAGACAAAACACTCGGAAAACTCTACCGCCAACGAACAGTCAATACTAAACGAGTCGGAGAACGAGTCACAGCATTCCTCGAAGTACAACGATTCGACGAACCACTCACCGACGAAGAACTAAGAACAAAACTCTCAAGACTCGAACCACAACGCAACAACAGAGACGGAGCAATCATCAGACACGGAACACGCCTCCTCACCCAACGACCAGAACAAACAAAACTACTCCTCTACATCAACGACGGAGCACCAGAAGACAAAAGACTCATTGAACCAACACCTGAAGAAGTACAACTTGCACTACGAGAACCGTCACGAAGAAAAACCATCGAACAAAAATACGAAGGACGATACGCGTGGGCAGACACGATCAAAGCAGTAGAAGAAGCGACAAGTACAGGAATCACTCCACTCATCGTCAGAGTAGGAAGTGCGAAAGACGTACCATATGATTTGCTCCGACGAGCAGGAGCACACTTCAGAAACGCAACCCAAGACCTCAGCAACCTTATAACAGTCACCGCAGAAGCATACCTACAATTAGGAGCGTAAACAACAATTCAACAATTGGAAGCGTAGGCGAACCATAACTTGCCGTATAATGTGTTCAATACTGTTGCATGCAAGGGGTTTCTCTTCTCCATTCATTGAATGGGAACGTGACGAGTACTTATGAAAGCAAATGCTCATCCACAAGTTCTTGAATGTCAAAACTGAATGACCTGTCAAGTACCAATTTTTCTAATTCGCTTCTCAACTGGGCAACAGGAGGCTTCTTCCCTTTTATTCCTGCATATTGTTCCTCTGTTGCTTTCACTGAAGCGTCAACATTCACCGTCGGCAACTGACTCTCAACAATAACC
Organism: uncultured Methanosarcinales archaeon; assembly: GCA_964359925.1. Classification (GTDB taxonomy): domain Archaea; phylum Nanobdellota; class Nanobdellia; order Woesearchaeales; family ARS49; genus JACQMS01. Next base: position 8 of record CAYHWM010000135.1, on the reverse strand, counting down.
GCAAGAGT
>CAYHWM010000134.1:0-3410 GCA_964359925.1 uncultured Methanosarcinales archaeon | reverse complement strand
ACGAAGTAGCAAACCAGTACTCCCTCGACACTCTCACACCCCAACGCTCCTCAAGAGCTTTACGGAACTTTCTCACTTCAGCAGAAGACATACGAACAAAAGCCATACCTCTCAGTCAATCACCCATATTTATAAAACTGGCACTCTCCCACTACCACAGGGGCGAAGAATGAACAACAATCAACAAGAACAACACGACTGGACTAAAGAAGAAAAGCTCGTATACTCACTACTCGAGAAAACGTTACTCGGAGAGAGAGAGCTAACACCCGAAGACATACGAGAAGACTGCTCATCAGAACAAGACAGAATGGTTCGAGCACTCATTCGTTATGGATGGGTGACGGGAACACCTCGAGGATTACACGGACCATATATGCACGCATCACCAGTAGACAGACCTCAAGACTGGAAAAGAATGAACCCGCTCATAGAAGCGTTCGACAAGCACGCGCGACAACAAACACCAGCAACAGAACCAAGCAAGTACTACTCTGATAGAGAAACGCTCGTGGAAAGGATGCGTTCGTCACCCTGTGTAGCTGTGCACGAGTACATCGATGGACAACTCCTCCACACCGTCGCAATACTCCTCCTCGACAGTACAACAGGGACTACATACGAAGTCAAAGGAGCATCTCACAGACTCTACGTGAAAACACTCATCGACTGCTTAGAAGAGAACGGAACAATTACCGAAGAAGAATACAAACGACTCCATGAAGTAAACGAAAAAAGACTTCTCTCCAAAGCTCGATGCTTCACTCGACCAGAAGAACACGACAGCACTCGAGGAATAAGAACGAGAGTCGTGTATGCTGAAGGAGTATCATCACTTACGAGAATGCACCACTCGTACAAAGCACTCTTAGGAAATCCTTTCGAATCGAGAGAACTCCTCTACGACATATCACGCTACGTCGAAAACTCATCACGAGATGAAACGTGGATGGAACGCGAACACTCGTGGGAAGAATTCACGCCACAAGTGAAGAAGAAAATACTGAAAGAATTCGCCGAGCGAAAGCAAAGAACCATCGAAGAAATCCAACGAACAGCACGCTTCATCGACTCGTTCGCGAGCAAAAAAGAATCACTCTACTTCACGATGGAAGGAGAAGTGCTACCAACGAAAGTGCCAGAAGAAGTGAAAACGCTCCTCGAACAGACACAAAACAAATAAAACGAGCACGTAAGAACGTTCAAAGCGTTCGCTACGAGAGAAGGAAAATGTAGTGGTTAATTTATTAATCTCTTCTCAATTTTCCCCTCTCCGCGTCGAAGTATTTATATACTCGTAGTGGTTAACTTTACGTATGGCAACCATTGTCACAAAGACGATCAAAGGAAAAGACTACCTGTACCTTGTACAATCAGTCAGAGACGGTGAACGAGTCATCCAAAAAACACTCAAATACATTGGAAAACAACGACCCGTTCCTGAAGAAGAATTTGAGTGTATGAAACTCTCCGCAGAAGGAAAAGACTGGATACTCTTGGCGCAAGAAGACGTCCTCCCGTACACAGAACACGAAAAGCTCAAGAAAGCATCACGATCTCGACAAGAATACCTCAAAACTCTCGACAAAACCTCACAAACACAAGAACGAGAACGATTCCTAAGTACGTTCATCGCGAGCAGTAACTCCATCGAAGGATCTACAATGACCGCAAAAGAAACATACGAATACCTCTTCAACGATACCGTTCCGAGAAATAAGACGAAAAAAGAACTCTTTATGGCGATGAACTTGTATGATGCGTGGACGTTCCTCGAAAAAAACTCTCACCGACACCCCACACACCACGACCTCCATCGACTCCACGAGTATGTGAACAGAAACATAGAAACGGAAGAAACACTCGGACGATACAAAAAAGTACAAAACTACATCGGAGACGTTCACACAACATCGCACTTGTACGTACAAGAAAAAATGCATCGATTACTACGATGGATACGAACAGCGTACAAAAAAATGAACGAGTTCGAAATAGCATTCCAATCACACGCACAATTTGAAACCATCCACCCATTCGTCGACGGCAACGGAAGAATAGGAAGACTGCTCATCAACTGGATACTCCTCCACAAACAACACTCACCACTCGCGATACGCTCAGAACGAAGAAACGAGTACCTCCAAGCACTCGACACGGCAAGAAAAGGAAAAAGAGAAGCCATCGTCACATTCTGCACGGAAGAATACCTCAAAGAATACTCGTTCTCAACAGCAGAATACTAAAAAAAAGAAGAAGATAAAGAAATTGCCTGAAAACTGACCATCCCACCGTTCGCTTCGCTCTCTCCACAGCAGAGCTGTGGGGTATTGGTCAGTTTTCTCGACTTCGTCGACCAGCAATTTCTAATTTCAGAATAGGGTTGTTATTTCGTAGCAGAGCTACGGGGTATTGAACCCAATTCTGAAATAAAAAGCGGAGAGAGGGTGCAGAAGTCTGCTGACTTCTTACTTTGCGAGTAAAAAGTAAAAGAAAATCTGAAACTCTCGCAAAGACTCGAACCCCTTTTGGTTCGAGAACAAAAAAGCGGAGAGAGGGACTCGAACCCCCGGATAAACGCTCTGCAGGCGCTCCCCTTAGCCGCTTGGGTACCTCCGCGCGAGTGTAACGAGCGTGGAGGTAAGGACGCCAGTCCTGCACCTCCGCGACGAATAACTCAATATACTGATTGAAGTACTGGAACGAATTTAAAGCTTTTGAATTTTTGAAGACTTATTCCTTCACAAACACCATTCCTACTACTCTCTCTCCACCTTGTTGAACGGTGAACTCTTTCACCTTCTTGAAATCGTTCTTGAGTGCGAGCGTCGAGAACGCTTCCGCTCCCCTCATCATCAACACTCCGAGCGTTCCTCCTTTCTTCATTACTTGCTTTCCTCGACGGAAGAAAGCGTTCCACTGAGGGAGAGGATCGTGACGCTCAGAAGGTTGCGGAGGAATACACAGTATCGTATCGACGGTCTCGTCTTGGAATTTAAGATCGAGGTCTTCCACAGGAGTCCTCGAAAAGTCCACCTGTTTCACGACGCCAGCAAGAATGGAGTTCTTACGAGAACCACTCACGAAACGGAACTCTGCGTCCAACAAGACAATCTTCGCTTTTACCTCAACACTTTTCGAATCAAGAGCGGTCAACAATTTCTCTTCGACAAGAAACTCCTTTTTGACAGCCCAATGAGGACTCTTCCCCGACAACCAGAAAGCCAACTCGATACCGAGAATACCATCAGCACACCAAGGAAGAGCTATCGTTCCCTTGTTTTGTATTCCTGCTTCCGAGAGAAGAGTCACAACCGTTGCAGGACGGAGACCGTGCCTCGCTAAAAACACTCTATAGTCCCTCTTCGATAAGTCGCCACACCAATCACGACAGAGAATACTGTCATCAC